>CBFGYT010000198.1:0-3402 GCA_965653065.1 uncultured bacterium
CGTTTCTTATGGAATTTGCGCTTTAACACACAAAGGCAGTCATCAAGTAGCCTAATGCGTTATTCTACATTGACAATCAGTGATTACATTGGTGGCCTTGGTGGTTCAAACATCCCTTTCGCTGCTGGCACAAATTTTCTCAATTTAGCCAACATAATGTTTGAGGGCTTTTCCATTCCTTTTGCAGGTGTTTCAAGATACTGATCTAAGGTTTGTTTAGTTTGGGTATTTGGCTTGGTTACCAAAGGAATAATACTCATTTTTTCTGCCGCGTCTAAAATTTGGCTAAACACAGTGTCAAATCCGCGTTGCGCAGCACAAAATAAAAGGCTTCGACCATCAGCATCTGTCAGTATAAGTTTCATTTTGTTAGCTAGTAACGGGGTGATTTTTTCTATAACTTGTTCTTGTGTCAGGTTTTCATCCAAAATAATCCCATGCATGTTGCTTGGAGATGATTTCTTACCGTCGCCAAAAAACGGTGTGCTTGTAGAATTTACGAAAGGCACGTCTACTACTCGTGAACCGTTATTAGGTTTATGAAACTGAAATAGTGACGATGTCGGGCTGGAAGGAGCCCCTAGTCTTTGTATCTCTATAGCGCCTGGCATGATATACACCTCCGATAAGAATTTAATTGCTGTTAAGTATACCTTAAGTTAGCGGCTATGACAAATTTTGTCATAAATCTCTTTAAAAAATCATTTTATAAATCAATGGATTACAAAAGAGTTATTTTAAATGTAAAAAAATTTATTAAAAATTCCCAGGTTTAGCAATTATTTTGCCATTCTTTACAGCATTTTCGACCGTATCACCATCATCTTTTCATGCGTCATATCATGCATGGTATACGGAATTCCGCCTGTACCAAAGCCCGATTGTTTGCGGCCGGCAAAAGGCATCCAATCGACACGAAAAGCAGTATGATCATTGACTAACACGGTTTTTGCTTCCAAGCGTTTGACCATATCCAAGGCCACATCGATATTCTTGGTAAATACGGCCGATTGAAATGAAAATGGCAAGGCATTGGCTTTTTCTATGGCTTCGTCATACGCTTGATAGCCATTCACACACACCACGGGGCCAAACACTTCTTCGCGGCAAATCGTACTGTTTAAGGAAGGTTGATATAACACGGTAGGCGCATAACACGTAGCCGACAGCTTTTCGCCTCCACAGAGTAGTTTTCCTCCTTGTTGCACGGCTTCTTCTACCCATTGTGCCACACGGTCAACTTCTTTAGGCGTAATCAAAGGCCCCACTTCTGTTTTCGCGGATAATGGATCACCGACTTGTAATTGTTTTACCTGGGCAGTCAATTGCTCGGCAAAGGATTGTAATTGCGTATTGTCTACAAAAATACGTTGTACGGAAATACACACTTGGCCCGCGTGATAAAATCCGCCTTTCACTAATAATGGAATGGTATCTGCCATATCCGCATCGGCGGCAACAATCACCGGTGCCGCGCCACCATGCTCTAACGTACAGCCCACGCCAGGTGGCAATAAGGATCGCAAATGCCAACCAACACGACTCGATCCTATAAACGATAAAAAACTAATTCGTGTGTCTTGCACATATTTTTCAGCAATATCATTACGACAAATGATCGCTTGCGCATAGTCTTTCGGCAATCCAGCTTCGTACAATAAATCTATAAAAGCCAAACACGATAACGGCGTACTGCTGGCGGGCTTAATGATGACAGGACAACCCACCGCAATCGCGGGGATCACTTGGTGTACGATTAAATTCACTGGATGATTAAATGCACTGATGGCAAACACCACGCCTACAGGGGCTCTAAATGTATAAGCGATGCGATTTTGCGAAGATGCCGTTAACCCCATGGGAATTTCTGTGCCTGTCATATGCGGGATGGTTTCTATTGCAACTAATATACCTTGTGCCGCGCGATCGACTTCTATTAAAGAATCTGTTAATGGCTTACCGCCCTCTTCTGCGGCGCGTTTAGCAAATTCTTCACGACGAGAAACCAACAATTGATGTGCTTTTTGTAAAATAGCAATGCGCTCAGGAATAGGCAACCACTTTTTGCGATCGTTAAACAATGCGTACGCAGCAGCCATGGCTTTTTCGACGCGAGATTCGTCCCAGAGTTCAACTTCACCAATGACATGTTCATCATAAGGGGCTGTTACTTTTAAAGTGGTCATTGTTTTCTCCTTGTTCTAATGATACATTTTAAAATACAAAGTCAAATTAGTATTGTCGCGCATTGTCATCCCCGGGTGCGCGGGGATGACGGTACGTGAATACAATAAATTAACTTCGCATGTCCAGTAAGATACGCTCATTCTACATTTTTTTACTATTCATAAAAACCATTTCTACAACATACATGTCTTAGCCAATAACTCATGTGTCAACACGCGCACGTTTTCCGAATAACCCACCGGCACAGCGACCACATGTACGCCTTTCTCATTTAAACATTTTTCTAACGTAGGCGCAAATGATTCAGTACTTTCTATCCAATGGCCTTGCGCACCATACGCTTTCGCATAGGTGATAAAATCAGGATTATTATAATCCAAGCCAAAATCATGCATGCCCATAGCTTCCTGTTTCCATTTGATCATGCCAAAGCCTTTATCGCAGATAATCAATACCACTAAATCTAATTTCAAGCGCACTGCGGTTTCTAATTCTTGTGAATTCATCATAAAGCCACCATCGCCACAAATGGCAATGACTTTACGCTGCGGATAAACAATTTTGGCTGCAATCGCTGACGGCAATCCAGCGCCCATAGTCGCTAAGGCATTATCAAGCAATAATGTTTTCGTGTTAAAAGCTGGAAAGTTGCGTGCAAACCACAGTTTATACATGCCATTATCTAACGCAGCAATGCCATCTTTAGGCAACACCTTACGCACATCTTTCACCAAACGTTGCGGTAAAATAGGATAATTGGGCGCATCGGCACGTTCACTGATATGTGCATCGACTTCGCGCTTAATGGTTTCAAAATAAGAAAAATCCCACCGCGTTTGTTTGACAATCATTTCTGTCATGCGATGTAGTGTGTGACTGATATCGCCTATCACTTCTAAATTTGGAAAATACACTTCATCAATCGTCGCAGGGAAAAAGTTAATGTGTATCACTTTACGCTTTTCCCCCGGATGCATAAAGAATGGTGGCTTTTCTACAATATCATGGCCAATATTTATAATTAAATCGGCGCGATTAATCGCACAATGAATATAATCGTGATCGGACAAAGCGGCCGTTCCTAGAAATCGCTTATCGTGTTCATCTAACACACCCTTCCCCATTTGCGTGTTGAAAAATGGAATGTCGGTTTTGTCGATGAAATAACGTAAGGCTTCGGAAATAGCACGACGATTCCCGCCGGCACCAATCAAT
>CBFGYT010000199.1:0-3390 GCA_965653065.1 uncultured bacterium
GCTACGAACTCGAAATCGGCATCACCGGTCCCTCAGCGCTCGGCGAAGAAGCTCCGGTGGATATGCGGTAAGAATATCTTCACACTGGTTGTTCAGATCTGAAGAATCTAATTTGGAAAGATTTTCAGTTCGTCTGACGAGTGGGCAAAAATTTTTAGGGCCAAGAAGGTTGTTGACGATGCGATGACGTGAAGATTTTTCTCCATTTTGAATGGTATAGTACTTTTCTGCTTCTAGAGCATCTACATAATTACCATAAACCGTGTCGTCAATAGGTAATTGTATCCCTGTCAGAAACTCATAGAAGAACCAAATCCTGCGAGCATATTTTCCTGTGGGTTTGGACTTGATGTATTCAACGAGATCTTCTTGAGAAACCTTTTCGAAAATACGGGCCAGTAATCCTAGATTGACTCCATCATATTTAAGCGCAAATTCAAGATGTGCACCGACTGCTTCTCCTGGCCAATATGGGCTTCTGAAAACCTCATGAATAATGCCATCCTGGATCTTTGAGGAATGAAGATCTGTAGTGGCAACGGAAGACTTATGCCAATTAGGCATCCCGGCAAGCGCAAACTTCTTTAGTAAATAAGTATAACCCGCGGGTGGAGAGTCAAAAACATTTACTATCATGAGAAAATCCCCAAAAATCATTATATATCTACAAATATAATTAGAAAAGTGGGTATTGTCAACAAAAATCGTTATTTTTAACCATTTCAAAGCAAAAATAGTTAAAAACAGCGGTTTCCTACTTGTGATCTATTATTTTTACACAAAAATAATTATAAATAGATGGTTTTATGCAAAAACTATTATAAAGACTGCCAATGTGGGAATTGCGCCCGTTATAGAGTTCTTCTGACCCTTGGTTTTGCATGTTACTTATTCCAACTATAAAGAGCCCATTTTTTGGATAACTCACAGAGGATATTTAATAGTTGATCATGACAAGCATTCTTTTAGATATTGTTCTTTTGTCTTAATATAGAAGTTAACTGTTTTATTAAGAGTCTCATAAAAGTCTTGTTTCTCAAGAATAAGATTTTGTTTTTCAGCAGCACGACATGCAGCAATATTGTTTGGATCTACGGTTGCATAGACTTTAGAAACATTTAATACACTAAATGCGTACTTAATCCAAGCGTTCCATAACTCAGTTGCATATCCTTTACAACAATGAGATTCGAAGAGAAAGCAACCAAATTCTACATCTTCTACTGGTTTGAAGTCTAAATGAACTAGTCCAGCTCTGCCAATCACTTCTTCTGTTTGCTTCGATAATATCAGTCCTACAGAAAATCCATATTTTTCTTGATGACTTAGCACTAAATCAAATATTCTTTGTATAGCAATTTCTTCGCGGGGACCTCCGAAATGGGCCATTATAAAAGGATCTTTCTGTTGAGAATAATAACTAGAATAGTCATCTCTATCTAGTTTCTTAACATAAAGCCGTTCAGTCTCAATTAAAACATTATCGCTGTTCATTATTGCCCGCTATCTTCCCCAGTATTTTGATTCGGTCTCTTTGTCTTTAGAGTACTATCCGCTTTAGCAGATTTCGTTCCTGCACTCGTTGTGTTTGGCGAAGTGGGCTGTGGCTGTTGTCCTGATTTTAATTTACCTACAGTACCACCACCTTCCCCAGAATTGTTATTTCTTTTATTGATGGCGGCTTTTCTTGAAGAATGATTATCGCTTGTAACCGATTGATTCACTACAACAGGCGAAACCGTTTTATTTCTATTAACATTTACTTTAGCGTGTGGTGGTCTTTTATATTTTGGCTCATTGTCTGCACAGCCACTGACGAGCAAAATATTAATTCCGATGACGAATAATATAAAAGTTGTTTTTAATAGTTGTTTCATAATCGTTCCTTCTTTCTTAACATCGTATATAAAGTAGAGAGGATAGTTTCTAACGCTAACTACCGTTATCTATCAAAAAGAGAGCTTATTTTACCATTAGCATATAAAAAAGCAATAACTATTGTTATTGTACTTGTAAAATTTCTTTTTGACTGGATAGATTGCTTTTATTTATAGGAAATGATACTATTTATACAACAATAAACTGCCCAGTTTAAATACAGTTATCGGAAGCTATTTTCTAATCGCAAAGATCATTCATTTTTTTTATTAAAATTCAAGGCAATAAATGATGGAATATGCATATGACAAAATAATGGCTGTCCCAGTAAAAGAATGCGATGAATCTTTAATCGATCTAAAAGATCAATCAATCATCGCGTTTGGCTCACCACCGGAATGTGTAGAAACAACACCGTACTATACGAAAGTCAGAAAAAGTGTGTATGAAAAATTGTGTCAAGTACAACGTTTATTGCCTGCTGAATGGAGAATTCGTTTGTATGAAGGGTTTAGAAGTTTAAGTGTGCAACACCTTCTTTTTACGCAAGAGTATGAAAGAGTGCAGAAGAAAAAACCACACGCCACACATCAAGAATTATTCTTGGAAGCGATGCGGTTAGTTTCTCCGGTCAAAAATTTTGATGGATCAGATAATATTCCACCGCATAATACCGGTGGGGCGATAGATATAGAAGTTATAGATACTCACGGCATATTAATAGATATGGGAATGGCTATTGCCGATTGGGTTTCAGTTGCAGCAGAGATGTGTTTGCCAGAAACGAATTTGATCTCTGCGGCTGCACAAAATAATAGAAGAGTTTTAAAACAGACTATGCAAACGCAAGGGTTTGTCAATTATCCATTTGAATGGTGGCATTTCTCTTATGGCGATCGTTTATGGGCCTATTACGAGGGTAAGCGAGAAGCTCTTTATGGAATGATCACAGATGAAACCGTTTTGCGGTTAAATGAAAAGAAAGGAGGAGAGAATGAACAGCGATAATTTATTTAATGTTAAAGATAAAACCATATTAATCGTAGGTGCTTCTTCTGGCATAGGAGAGTCTTTTGCCAATTTCTTAATGGAAGCGGGCGCAACTATATTAGTTGCCGCAAGAAGAGTTGATAAATTACAAAGTCTAGCAGCAAGCAATCACAAGTGTATTGCTTACTCCGTTGATGTTACGGATGAGAATAGTGTCAAAGAATTAATGAATAAAATTGAACAAGATGGGTTTCATATAGATGTGTTAGTGAATACAGCAGGCATTAATATTCGTCAACCGATCGCAGAATATGAATTCTCCAACTGGCGAAAAGTGATGTCGACCAATCTCGATGGCGCATGGCTTATTTCACAACAAGTTGCCATCCATATGGTCAAGAACAATATAGAAGGCAGCGTTATTAATATTTCTTCAATAGTCATTTGCTCTACGGCGGCTTTAGACGCGGCATAAACCGGTGGTGATACTTTCAGAGTACGAGAACTGACTATTGAAGAAAT
>CBFGYT010000200.1:0-3377 GCA_965653065.1 uncultured bacterium
ATGGTCCTTTGAAGAAATTAGAAAGCTTTAGTACAGACTCTCCTTCGCGCATCATTTTGGATTTTTGGGGGATTACTTCTACCGCGGATTTGTCGGCCGCTTCCGCTAATAAAGGAATTATCACTGGAGTAGAAGACAATTCTACTAAAGACAGAACTCGTGTCGTGCTGAATTTACAAGGCACAGCGAGTTATCAAACTAAAATAATAGGAAAACAAGTCTATTTAACGATTAACGCGCGTGTGCAACCAGTCTATATGCAAAAAACACCACACACTTTTAGCGCCAATACATGGAGTAAATCGCAACATCAAATCACATCTGTTGATTTTAATCGTAAAGAAAACGGAAGTGGTCAAGTGGTAATAGGATTATCAGATGCCAGCATGGGCATTGATGTGAATCAACAAGACAATAATATTGTGGTTGATTTTTTAAATACAGCAGCACAATCCAATGTGGCACAAAGAAAATTAGATGTGACTGATTTTGGAACGCCCGCACAAAATATTAAGATTACATCGCGTGGTGCAGATACGCGTATGGTCATACAAGCGACAGGAGACTATAAACAAGCAGCCTACCAAATTAATAAACAATTTATTATTGATTTAACGCCCGCTAATATTGCAGGACAAGAGAATGCTAAGAATACAGAGAAGCAATATACTGGCGATCGTTTATCGCTTAATTTCCAAAACATTCCAGTTCGTTCTGTGTTAGAAATCATAGCAGATTTTACCGGATTGAATATCGTCGCCAGTGATAGTGTGAATGGGAATATCACATTGCGTTTGAATAATATCCCCTGGGATGAAGCGTTAGATATTATTATGAAAACGCAAGGATTGAGTGAATTAAAAATGGGGAAAGTATTGTTGATAGCACCTAGTGCTGAAATTGCTGCTAGACAAAAAGCAGAGTTAGAAGCACAACAACAAGTGCAAGAGTTAGAGCCATTGCAAACGGCATTTATCACTTTAAACTATGCGAAAGCAGATGATGTGGCGACTATTTTGAAGGACAAATCAAATAGCATATTAACCGATAGAGGTTCAGTCACCGTGGATACACGCACCAATTCATTATTGGTGAACGACACGCCAAATAGTGTCAGTGAAATACGAGGATTAATTGAAAAGTTAGATGTACCCGTACAACAAGTATTGATAGAAGCACGTATCGTCGAAGTATCGGATGATTTTGAACGAACTTTAGGGATCCGTTGGGGTATTTCTAGAGCAGGCGATATTGGTGGTGGGCAATTTACAGGAACCTTTGAAGGTGCCAGTGGTATGCAACAAAACTTTTATGCTGGATCGACTGGGCCTTTTGATACTGCCAATGTTGATCCAGAACAACGCTTAAATGTGGATTTACCTGCGGCCGCTATTAGTGGAAATCAACCTGCAAGTGTGGGGGTTGCTTTAGCTAAGCTAGGACATGGTTATCTTTTGGACTTAGAATTATCAGCACTTGAAACCGAAGGGCAAGCTGAGATAATATCTACCCCTAGATTGGTAACCGCAGATCAACAAAAAGCGTTTATTCAATCGGGTAGTAAAATTCCGTATCAACAAGAAACCTCTAGCGGCGCAACTTCTGTTGCTTTTGAAGACGCAACCTTAAAGCTAGATGTGACACCACATATTACACCCGATAATAATATTATCATGGCAATTAATGTACACCAGGATAGACCTGATTTTACCAATCAAGTGTTGGGAACACCGACCATTATTACACGGGAAGTGGATACTAAGGTATTGGTCGCTAATGGCGAAACCCTGGTATTAGGGGGAATTTACAGTGAAAGTAAGAGCAATACTATTGTACGAGTACCGTTCTTAGGGCAAATTCCAATACTGGGTGCTTTGTTTAGAAATACAGATACGACGGATAAGAAAGAAGAATTATTGATATTCTTGACGCCGAAAATTGTACAACAAGATACTTTAGCATAATGATTTGTAACAATGAAAAAAACACAGAATATTTTTTTGATAGGCCCTATGGGGGCGGGTAAAACCACTGTCGGTCGATTATTGGCACGAGAGTTAAAGAGAGAATTTTATGACACTGACGAAGTGATAGAATCCCGTACGGGTGTCGATATTCCTTGGATATTCGATGTTGAAGGAGAAGAAGGCTTTCGTCAGCGCGAGATGGCAGTAGTGGATGAATTAACCCAAAAAGTGGGAGTCGTGTTGGCTACTGGAGGCAGCGTAGTCATAGAGCCGCAGAATCGCACGTATCTAGCGGCGCGAGGACTGGTCATTTATTTAAAAACGACAGTCGATCAACAGTTAGAGCGTACAGAAAAAGATAAGAAGCGGCCTTTGCTGTTGCAAGCTGAAGACAGAGAAGCGGTGTTACGCGATATTGCCATCAATTACGATGATTTGTATCGTGAAATTGCCGATCATATTTTTATGACAGACAATCGCAGTATCCGTGCGGTGGTCAATGATATTTTGAGTTGTGTTTAATATGCCGCGTACTTCTGAAGACAAATGGCAAGCCTTAGGCTTTAAGCGTAAGCCGTTTATTGATTTGGCACGACACAAACCTTTCTTAACCGTCAAGCAACGCCAACAATTAACCTTATTAGAAGAATTGGTGCAAGAAGGTGGCCATCTGTTATTGTTATTGGGTGTATCTGGTGTCGGTAAAACCACTTTTTTACATATCTTTAAAAAGAATATGCAGCAGCCTAAAGTAGGCAGCGCGATGGGAATTTGTGAATTACAAGGCGATATAGGCGTCAATGTGGCTATGGTCAAGACGGTATTAGCCAAGCACTTAGCCATTACGGATGCTGTTCATACCGATACTTTTATTCAATCTTTACAAACACGCTTAGCGCAATTGGCAGAGCGTAAAGAACGTTTTTTATTGATCATCGACGATGCGCATGAATTACCGGTAGAAACGGTGCGATTTCTCTTAGATTTGATGGCGGAATTAGAGCAAACCAATCATACGCTGAGTATTTTATTAGCCGGCAGAATGCAACTAGAATATGTATTCGCCAGTTCGGTCACTTCTGATTTAGGCACAGGCAGTAGTTTGACGATTGCTTTAGAGCCTTATACGGAAGAAGAAGTCGTGCATTATATTAAATATGGATTAAGGCAAGCAGGCTATCGTGGCGTAATGCCTTTTTCAAAAATGCAATTAATAGAATTAGCACGAGAATCTAAAGGAATTGTCGCACGGTTATTGGTGATGGCAGTCGATTTATTGGAAACCAAACGACGTGTGGCTTCCCCGTCGCGTTTTAATATTATCAATAAGAAAGCACTCATCGTTGTGAGTGTGATTGTAGTTGCCATAGCGGCAGTAGCGCTGTGGCCACATCATGAAGAATCATCATC
>CBFGYT010000201.1:0-3326 GCA_965653065.1 uncultured bacterium
TACCGGCACATATTCTAACCTGCCGAAATATGCGAGAACCGCTCCAATGCCGACCACAAAACCAAAGTCACCGACACGATTCACTAAAAATGCTTTCAAGCTTCCTTGATTAGCAGACTCGCGATTAAACCAAAAGCCAATCAATAGATAAGATGCTAAGCCTACGCCTTCCCAGCCAAAGAATAATTGTAAGAAATTATTCGCTGTCACTAACATCAACATAAAAAAGGTAAACAAAGAAATATAAGCGAAGAAACGTTGATAGCCACCATCCTCTTGCATATACCCAATACTATAGATGTGCACTAAGAAAGAAACAAACGTAACCGTCACTAACATACACGCTGTTAAGCGATCAATTAAAAAGCCTACATTTAAAACCAATTTACCGCTTTGTCCCCACACATAGAGTACACCATTGTATTCCATGTTGTGATAAATCACTAAATACGCCAGATAAACGGACAATATTAAAGACACACCCATCAAAGCAATGGTAATGCCGTGTGCAAATGGACGCGATACATGACGACAAAATAACCCTGCTGCCGCGGCACCGAGCAAAGGAGCTAAAATGATGACACAGGTTAATTGCTTTAATAATTCCATATTAGTTTATCCTTTCAATGAATCTAATTCAGTCACATTAATGGAGCGTCGGCTGCGAAATAATATAATTAAAATGGCTAATCCGATGGCTGTTTCTGCTGCAGCAACTGCCAAAATAAAAAATACAAAGATTTGCCCGGCGGTATCTTGTAAAAAACTGGCAAAAGCAATGAAATTCATATTGACTGCTAACAACATCAATTCGATGCTCATCAACAAGATAATGATATTCTTACGGTTAATAATCATACCGGCTAGGCTTAAACCAAACAAAATAGCGCCTACGGTTAAGTAATTGCTGAGTGTAACCATCTTATTCTCCAGGCTGTAATTTCACCACTTGTAAGCGATCTTCTTTGCGTGCTGCCAATTGTGCCGCGATGCGTTGTCGCTTGTTATTGGCTTTTTCTCTATGCGTTAAGCCAATTGCTGCAATAATTGCGATTAATAAAATAACGGCGGCCAATTCAAAAGCATATACATAATGTGTGTATAACAACATGCCTAATGCTTTGGTATTACTGTAATCGGCGCCATGATGCGAACTCATCGCTTGCCCTAAATTGCCTAAATCAATCGGCTTAGCAGCAAAGATTAAAATTGCGACCATTAACAACACCACAATGATCGCAAACGGTAGATAACGCACAAATTTTTCTTGTACCGTTTCTTGATCTAAATTCAGCATCATGACGACAAACATAAATAGTGTCATCACCGCACCTACATACACAAAAATTAACAGTAACGATAAAAATTCAGCTTCTAATAACATCCATAATACTGCGCTGGCACAAAATGTTACGATTAAAAAGAATGCTGCACGTACGGAATGTCTAGAAACAATTACCATGGTAGCGCTACCAATCAGTAGTGCAGAAAATACGTAAAATATCAGTTGCTGTATCATTCGTTTACTTCCTATCGATAAGGCGCATCGTCACTGCGCGCTTGAGCTATTTCAGTTTCATATTTATCGCCTATGGCTAATAACATCGGCTTAGTCATAATATTTTCGCCGCGATTTTCAAAATGGTATTGACTCCAATGCGTTTCGACAATGGAGTCAACTGGGCAAGACTCTTCACAAAATCCACAATAAATACATTTGAATAAGTCAATATCATAGCGCGTCGTGCGTCTAGAGCCATCCTCGCGCGGTGCGGCATCTATAGTAATTGCTAATGCAGGACACACGGCTTCACATAATTTACAAGCAATGCAACGCTCTTCCCCATTAGGATAACGGCGTAACGCATGTAAGCCACGAAACCGGGGCGAAATAGGCGTCTTTTCTTCAGGATATTGAATGGTAATTTTTTTGGATAATACATAGCGCCCCGTTAGCTTTAAACCAACCAGGAATTCCCACAGAGCAAAACTTTTAACAATATCCTTAAATGAACGCATAGTTTATTCTCGCTTATTAAAACCAGGGACCCACATGAAATTCAATTAATAATCCCGTTATTACAATCCACACAATAGTCACAGGGATCAACACTTTCCATCCTAAATGCATGATTTGGTCATAACGGTATCGCGGGAAAGTAGCGCGTAACCACACATATAAAAATAAAAAGAATGCCATCTTGCCAAAAAACCAAATGATGCCTGGCACAAAAGAAAATAGCGGGCCTAATAAAGGAATGCCTTGAAACGGTGATAACCAACCCCCAAAGAAAAATATGCTGGCTAAACCACTGATTAAGATCATATTGGCGTATTCTGCTAAAAAGAAAATCGCAAAGCTCATGCCCGAATATTCGACATGAAAGCCAGCAACAATTTCAGCTTCGCCTTCTGCCATATCAAATGGTAAGCGATTGGTTTCGGCAACCCCAGAGATCCAATACACTAGAAATAACGGCAACAAAGGCAACCAATACCAATGCCAAAAACCGCCTTGTTGATGCAAAACGATATCTTGTAAATTGGTGCTGTCCGCAGCCATCAAGACGCCCACTAACGCAAAGCCCATGGCTATTTCATAAGAGACGACTTGTGCGGCAGAGCGCATCGCCCCCAACAAAGCATATTTAGAGTTAGACGCCCAACCCGCCATTAAAATACCATACACGCCTAATGAAGTGAGCGCTAATACATACAGCAAACTGGCGTTGACATTAGCAAGCACCCATCCTTCATTAAAAGGGATCACTGCCCAAGCCGCCGCCGCAGTCGCGAATGACACAATCGGCGCTAACACAAAGATGATTGGATTTGCTTTGGATGGAATAATAATTTCTTTAAAAAATAATTTAACTCCGTCGGCTAACGGCTGTAATAAGCCCGCAATCCCCACACGATTAGGACCCAGTCGCACATGCGCATACGCTAATATTTTGCGTTCGGCTAAAGTCATAAAAGCAACCGCGATTAATAGGGGCACCGCTATAATTAAAACTTTTATCACTATCCAAATTAATGAAATTAATAGTTGTGTCATTGTTTAATTCGTCTCCATGGTGCTATGGTTCGAAAAGTTTAAAGGTTTACGCATTTGCACAGCACTTATTTCACTAAATCCTTTAGGCCAATACAGTACATTAATGGCTACTCTATCGTCTATCTGCATTTGTGCTTGATTTCGTCTGCCGGTTTTCAAATATCCTGTCTTCGCCAGGCCGTGATCCGTTAGGTGCAAGGCTATCTCAGTCCGCTTCAATTTTAAAGTGACAGAAAAGACGGCAACCAAATGAAGGTGGACAACATAC
>CBFGYT010000202.1:0-3324 GCA_965653065.1 uncultured bacterium
TTACAAGTCATAATACTACGACGTGTCTGCTCGGGAAACTTTGCAAGTTCTTCTAAGAGGATAGATTTTGTTTCTTCGGGAGTAAACGCGGCAGGGATTAGAGACAATGTTTTTAGATTCATCTCTTTAACTGCTTTTAGTGCTTTAATCAATATGGCTTTTCGCTCTGGCGTTAAGTCTTCTATGATAAGATGCAACTTCGTTTCCATTGCTAGCAAACAAGCGGCACTTCCTGAGAACAGAGCTTCACATCTTTGCAAATCTAACGCCTTAGCAAAGTAACCTATCCTCTGTTCCATAGGTAGGAAAAAGTTAGGATACACTTCAGATATTTTGTGCATCACCGTCTTTATTTTCTGTGGATTCGCCATCCACAGGAACATCTCAAAATTACGAGATAGTCGAATCACCTTATAAATAGCTTCTAGCCAACGCTGATTTTCACAAATATAGGTTAATTCTTCGCTACTGAATACGCAAATTTCTTGTGGACTGTTCAGGTTTAATGTAACAGCAAGTGTGTTTGCTATATTGATGGAGATGGGTAAATGATCATGGCTATCTAGTTCTAGATATGTCTCATCTCGCAGTTTTTGCATAAGTGCTGCTTTCGCTTCATCAAGTCTTTTTTTTTGCTTCTTTAATTTGCGCATCTTTTTGTTGGCCATCTATAGATATAGCTGCCAAAGCTACTCTATGCTGCATTATAGCCTTAGAAAGATTTCTTTGTGCCAAATCAATACAATTCCCTCTGATTACACCAAGATCAGGATTTTCTCTTTTAAACTTGGCAAGTTCTTCGTCTGTCCATTTTTTTGCGTTCCATTCCTCTTCTGACATACCATAAAACTGATGCGGGAGTAACTGAAGATCAATGGTTCCTTGAAATACTTCCTCAATTGCTTTTTTAACTTCAGCGGGTACTTTTTCATTATTCAGTTCTTTGTAATAACTTTTAAAGTTTAACACGGCTTGAATAGCGCCTTCGCCCGCATTCTTTCCCGTACCCGTTACATTCTCACTATTAAAAATAAGCCTATCAATTAATATTTCTAATTGCGTCAGTAAATTACTGCTATCAGATGTTACTGCTACCCAATCTTTCTGAGCATCAAAAACTGATTGAGTTGCGCTGGAGTGCTGCTCTAATCTAACGCGTTCTTCTGCATTGATGACTTCTGGTTCTTGACCTCTTACCCCTTCATAGCAATAAGGTTTATAAAGCTCGCTATGTGCAACATAACTATTTACCTCTTCAAGCACAGAAAGCGGTATAAGAGATTTTCCATCTTGGCTCACAATATGGGTATTTAATATAATACGTATATCTATGTCTTGCCATCTATTTTGGTCTTTCAACCACATGGGACGTAGATGAGACGTTTCCGTCGACCATTCATTGTCGCCCGCTTGGTATAGGTTTTCAGTCTTAATGCCTGGCATCAAGATTTTCACTACCCCGACTGGCCGTCTATTTTCATCCGTTCCATCATTCTCCTTATTGATGAATGCGGTTATTTTTTGAGCAATAGCGCAGATTAACTGAGTATAGTCACTATTAGGGTATGCTGTATAGCAGAAAGAATTGTTGTAAATAGTTTGCCACTGGTCAGCAAGAAATTCTTTAAGTTTATCAATGCGTTGACTTTCATCTTCCGTACTAGAGAGTATTGTATCTAGGTCTGCTAATGCCAATTGCCAATAGGCACACGACACTTTGTCTGTTAAGCGGTGCATTTCACAAGCATAAAGCGCTTGTAATTCTGCTATTTGTTGCTTTACTTCACTAAAACTTATCATTATTCTATCCTCTCAACAGAAGATTGTTCATTGAAAGCACATATTTTACCTTATATATCCGCTCAATGGAAGCACATAGCACATTGACAAAAGCCGTAGCAATCGTTATGGTTTAAAATCAAAAGCAATATTGGACTTTATTTTGAATAAAAAATACACAGACCATGACTTTACGCAGCAAGATGTCACCATCGAACAAGAACAATTTGTCTATCAAGGCTATTTTAGAGTCAAAGAATACAAACTGCGGCACCGCTTATTTGAAGGCGGCCAAAGCCATACCGTAACACGTGAAGTGTTTATGCGTGGTAATGCAGTCGGTGTATTACTCTACGATCCTAAAGAAAAAGTCGCGGTGTTAATTGAACAATTTCGCCCGGGCGCATTGAATCATCCCATCACGCCCTGGTTAATTGAAGTGGTTGCCGGCGGTATCCCCCGCGGTGAAACCGCCGAAGCCACCGCTAAAAAAGAAATTTGGGAAGAAACTGGATTAACAGTTGACACGGTACATCCTATTACGACTTATTATGTCAGCCCCGGTGGTAATAGCGAGCAAATTCATTTATTCTATGCTCTGGTTGACAGCACCAAAGCCGACGGCATACATGGATTGAAAGAAGAAAATGAAGACATTCGCATTCGTAAATTCAGTTTACAAGACTGTGCGGATGCGTTAGCATCGGGGGCTGTTAACAATGCAATGACTTTGATATCATTGCAATGGTTACAATTACATCATCATCACTTATAGAATTTAATCCATGGCAAATAATACCTACACTGCTGCGTCTATCGACGTCTTAACCGGTTTAGAACCTGTACGCTTACGCCCAGGCATGTACACCGATACACGCAATCCGAATCACTTGGCTCATGAAGTCATCGACAATGCCGTCGATGAAGCCATGGCACATCATGCTTCACGCATAGATGTTATTTTATTTAAAGATGGCTCTTTACAAGTGAGCGATGATGGCCGCGGTATGCCAGTCGATATACATCCAGAAGAAAAAGTGACGGGTGTAGAATTAATTATGACGCGTTTACATGCCGGTGGTAAATTTTCTGATAAAAATTATCAATTCTCAGGCGGCTTACACGGGGTAGGAGTTTCTGTCGTCAATGCTTTATCGGAACGCGTTGATGTCACCATTAAACGCGATGGCGAAATTTATTTTATTCAATTTGCCGAAGGCGAGCGCGTTAAACCTTTAAAACGCATAGGCACCACCGCCACTAAAAAAGAAACTGGCACCACATTGCGCTTTTGGCCACAAGATTCTTATTTTGATTCACCTAAATTTGTTGTTTCTAGGTTAAAACATGTATTAAAAGCCAAAGCGGTACTCTGCTCTGGTTTACATATATCCTTTAAAGATGAAAATACCAATGAGACGAATGAATGGTGTTATGAAGATGGTTTACGTTCTTATCTAACTGACTATTTCCAAAATGATGAATTACTACCTAAAGAAGGCTTTATTGGGCAATTTGCGGCGAAAACAGAAATGTGTGAATGGG
>CBFGYT010000203.1:0-3322 GCA_965653065.1 uncultured bacterium
GATCTTAGCATTTGCGGCAATGGTTCCTTTAATATTTTTTAATTGTGGATACAGTTTACCTAGGGGTGCCAATTGAGTGGTATTAAATTGTAAGGATCCTTGTATAGGGGTATTGCGCCAGTTGGGATTATTCAAGTCTAACTTATTGGCGGATAATTGCCAACGAATAGGAGGTTGTTCTAAAATATTGAGCTCGCCTTGGCTGGTTAATCCTTGTGAGGATAAATTAATATTGAATTGACTGGCGCGAAAAGCCAAGTGAATAGGGGTGTCGCCGGCATGATCGGTAAATTTTCCATTAGACAATGCTAAATTCATTTTACCTGTTTGTAATTTTTGATTGAGTAAAGTCATCTGTGCATCGATAGATAAGGTTCCGGTGGTGTTAGATTCGGGTAAGAAGAATTTGCTAATGATATCTAACGGAATATTTTTCCCGGTAACAGATGCCGTAGACGGCTGGTCTTTTTGCCAATTTAAATTACCACATAAAGAGCTTGTTTTTAGAGCAAAGCATAAAGAATTGATTTGCACTGTATTTTTACTCAGAGTGAGTGGCGTTCTTTTTTGTAAATGCACATTAAAATTAGTTTGTAGGGTCTCTAAAAATCCTTGCCAGATATTATTTTGATAATGGCCACTCAGCGTAGAGCTAATAGTTTTATCTCCTATAGAACTTGCAATTGAAATTTGTTGTGAGAAATTTTTATTTTGTGCAGAAAGTTTTACGCTTTTAATCAACTCACCATTGATCTGCAAATGGGTTAACTGTGCCAAGAGAGAGCCCGCATGCTGACCATCTATTGCGCCATTTAATTGTAAATCCGCATGTTCCAAATGGTTATCAGCAAGTTGAATTTTGTCTGCAGTTGCATTGGCATTTATTGAGAATTGTGTCCAATAAGATTGATTTTGTATAGGGTAAGTTGAATTGGCGGTTACTTTTCCTTGCAATTTTTGTAATAGCAAATCATCGCCAACTTTAATATCACCTGCATCCACAGAAGCCTCTAAGTGTGGAGCGGTGGTATCACCTTGCCATGTTCCTGTAGAAAATAAATGTCCGTGACTATGTTCTATTAACGTTTCAATGTGAGGGATGGCGATTTTAAAATTAAATTGTCCTTGCTGTTGGTATTGTCCATTGACTGTCACACTGGCATCGTGCACAGTTAACTCGCTGTTATCGATAACCCAATGTTGATCTTCATTGCGTAAAGAAATATGTCCTTGAATAGGGTAGTGATGCCATTGCCCTTGGATACTGGGGATTTCTAGAATAAAATAAGGAAGCCAAGTGATTTTCATAGGTGCGCTAAAATGATTGTTTTCTTCATGTAAACTCATTTTTGATAAAGTCACGCTGGAAAAATCACCTTGCCCGACTAGATGCACTAATCTATCAGTTGCATCGTCATTATATTTTAAATGAGCGGCAAATTTAAAATTATAGTCTGGTAGATGGCTGTCGATCCAAAGCGCACCTTGAGCTGTGTGTAAATTAACATTGGGAATAAAACCTAATGTGCCTCGTTGCCATTGAGCATCAACGGCAATACGAGGCACGCCATTCATTAAAATATTACTGCCATTGACACCATAGGCATCTACCCAAGGTGTACGATCTTGTTCGCCAACCAATAAGTGTTGTGTAGATGCATTCATTAAATGAATGCCAATGGGAAGCGTTAAATCGTTTAAGAGCTTTTCTCTGGTCATGGTGCTAGGAGTATCATTGTTAAATACAATCACACTCACATCAGCAGCATGAGCATAATCCAAACGTACTTCTTTCGAAAACAATAGCCACGGCTCTAAGTGGATCCTGGCGTGGGTTACTTCTACATCTACATATTTATCACGATAAATAAATTTATCAACAGAGATATTATCTAACAATGCGCCTTGTGGATTATCAATTTGTAAAGTGAAAGGAACAAAAGCAGGCGCCAATTTGCACGCCAATTGCAAACCAACAGGAGTTTCTAAAATAATATAAAGCAGTAAGGTGATCGCTAATAATAAGACTATAATTACTGCACGTAAAATTCGTAAGGAACTTAATATTAATTTCATTAAGTTGCTCCCATGGTAAATTGTATCGATAACGACTTATGATCATCTGTGATCGGTTTAGCTAATGTTAACTCGATGGGCCCCACAGGAGAAGCATACATCACTCCAATACCGACACTTCGTTTTAATAATTCTGACAGATCGATATGGGGTTGATCTTTACCAACCACATGATCCTGTGGATTGGTTAAGCTATTTACGGCATTCCCCGCATCGATGAAAGTCGTTCCCCACCATTCCTTATATACATGTTGTTGGTATTCAGCACTGCCGACAAATAAATACCGTCCAGGCCCCAATTCTTCATAGTCATAACCACGAATACTGTCACTACCGCCAGCAAAAAACTGTAACGATAAAGGTAAATCTTCGGGATCACTGATGGCGGTATATCCCAGATCGGCGCGTAACACAATACGGCTAAAATCAAATGGACTTAAAATCATTTTAGGAACAAATTCCGTTTGAAAGAAATTGGTATCGGAATAAGTCGCTTTGCTTGCACCGCGTACAGTGATATTGGCACTATAGCCGTTGCGTGGAAAAACAATATCATCGTAACTGGTTTTGTAGAGTGTGACGCTAGGTAAGAGCATAGAGCTATCACGATAAGGGTCGCCTAATAAGCTATAGCGGTCATGTTGTAGGCTTAAACTGCTGCTGGTCGTCCAAGATCCCCACAATTGTTGTTTTCCTACGGATAATTTTTCAGTAGTGCCTTTGCTATTATTGTCAGGCGATTGTTGTTGAAAACTAGCGCCGATAAAATATTGTTGATTAACGGGATCTTTTCCTGGAATAATATAGCGCGCATCTAACGTGCTTTGTACTTTAGACAATTGTAAAAAACTTTTGAAATATTGTCCTGTATCCGTTACGTGACGTTGCTCCCACGAAGTGGTTAATCGTGGTCCTGTATCTGTACCATAACCAGCACCGAAGCTATAGTACTGGGACTTACTAGGCGTTAATCCCACTAAAATGGGGATCGTTGTCGTATCTGCATTTTGCTGTGGCTCTACATTAATCGTACTAAAGTAAGGTGTGCCACTTAAATTTTGTTGCAAATCGGCTACTGCTTGTGGTGAATAAACCTCGCCTTCTTTAAAAGTAGGAAAACGCTGTAAAAAACTGTCTTCATAGAAATGTTGATCAAAATGGACACCACCAAAGTAATATTGTGGCCCAGTATCAAAAACTAAATTAATATCGGCAAGTCGCGTTGCTTTATTCACTTTAATTTCAT
>CBFGYT010000204.1:0-3320 GCA_965653065.1 uncultured bacterium
AGAATTGCCGCAGTTGCCGTTAGAAGAAAAATTAGAAAAAGCAGGTATTATTGCTTGTGTGGGTAAAAAAATTAAATTGACCGCCGATTTAAATCAATTAACGTTATATGAAGTATTACAAGCGATTTATTATCCAGAGCTAACTGAAGGTGAGTTGCCATTAAAAGAGCCGCAGTTAAAAGAATTATTGCAGCAAGGCGTTGAAGGGCTGGAAGAGAAATGGGATAAGACAGTTTTGTCGTTGATAATAATAGGTGAATCTAAAGTCGAAACGCGAGATAAGCGAGATCTACCCCCTCTCCCGCGCTAGGCGTTTTGCTATTATAATAATATCATCTTGTGGGAGAGGGTTGGGGAGAGGGCATGGAAACATCACGCCAGCCCTCTCCCCAACCCTCTCCCGCAAAAAGTCTTGTTATACCAGCAAAGCGCTTAGCGCGGGAGAGGGGGTAGATCGAAGTGAAATTAAGGATCTGTGCTTAATTCAAGATTAAATGATGTTCAGCACACAATAAGCTAAAATTTCGACTTTAGATTTACATATATAGTATAGAAAAAGGAATTATTATGAACCAAGAAGTCCATTATCCAATTCAAATAGCCAAACAAGCTATTTTCGAAGCGGATTTAACCACTATTCATGCGTATGAATTATTATCACGCCCTATGAATGATCCCACGCAAAATTCTTTTGCAGAATTCGACAGTGAAGCAGCCACTAACACGCTCATTCGTAAAGCCTTCCACAGTTTAGGAATACAAGAAGTGTCTGGCGGACATCCTGTATTTATTAATTTTTCTGAAAAACTACTATTGGATTCTTTTTATAAATTGCTGCCGCGCGATATGGCGGTGATTGAAGTATTAGAAGATGTGATGATGTCACCACAAGTATACAAGAGTGTGATCGATTTGCAAAAACAAGGATTTAAAATTGCGTTAGATGATTTTATTTATCAAGAAGAATTAGTCGAATTGGTTAAAATTGCTGATTACATTAAAGTCGATATTTTGCAACACACACCAGAAGGTTTGATAGAACAAGTCGAGCTTTTAAAACCGTATCGTGCAAAATTATTGGCAGAGAAAGTCGAAAGTTTTGAAATAATAGAAGACTGTTTGCAATTGGGATTTTCCTATTTTCAAGGATATATATTAGGCAAGCCGCAAGTGATAGAGTCGTCGTATTTAGCATAATCTATCCTAATCGTCATCCAGTGTCGCCGCCGTTGTGTCAAACACGCCGTAAATACGTCCCTGTAGGCTCGGGCGCCGCACCCATGCGGCTCATGATAAATGCTTGTAGCGTATTACAAGATGTTCTTCTCGTGATAAAGCACCATCTTGATTTTGTAACATTTATCCCCATAATAGTAATATATAGTTATGAGGTTTACTATGCCAATTTATGAATACACTTGCAAAAAATGTGGCCACCATTTGGATGTATTGCAGAATCTTTCAGATGCGCCATTAAAAGATTGTCCAGCCTGCAACACGCCAAATTTGGAGAAACAAATCAGTGCACCTATGTTTCAATTAAAAGGCACTGGTTGGTATGAGACTGATTTTAAAGGAAAAAAAGCGAAAGAGACGGTTAGCACCGAAAGTAGTGCGGCCAACGATAGTGCTTCCAGCACTAAAAAAGACGATACGACTAAAATGCCATCTACGTCTAGTGACAAAACAGAATGAGTAAAATTAAAGCAAGCTTTAAACAATATTTCTTAGCGGGCTTATTAATATGGTTACCCATCTTAGCCACGGTTTGGGTTGTGCATTTTATTGTTAATTTATTAGACCAAGTAATGCAATGGCTGCCGGCAGCATGGCAACCGCAAGCGTGGTTTGGTTTCAATATTCCTGGCTTTGGTGTTATTTTAAGTTTATTGATTTTATTAGCCACCGGTATTTTTGCGGCCAATTTCTTTGGCCGTCACTTGTTAGACATTTGGGAGCAACTAGTGCAACGCGTACCCTTAGTGCGCAGTATCTATGGCAGTGTGAAACAAGTTACGCAATCCTTCTTAGAGCCCGGCGGAAAGTCCTTCAAAAAAGTCGTTTTAGTGGAATACCCACGGCGCGAAATGTGGAGTATAGCATTCCAAACCACCGATAATTTCTCGCATAATAAAGCAAATTTAGGCGAAAATAGTGTTTTAGTGTTTATTCCAACCACACCTAACCCCACTTCGGGCTTTTTATTAATAGTGCCAGAATCACAAGTGAAACCCATGGATATTTCCGTGGAAAATGCTATTAAAATGGTCATATCACTGGGTGTAGTCCAGCCGGAATAACTATTTGTCTGAATATGTCTCAGTCAAAGTTGTATAGCGCTTATTGTTTAGATACAATGCAATTTCAATTAATAATTATAATGGGTTAGTAATGAGTATAGAAAAGCAAAGCCAAATACAAGAACAAGATCAATTAGGTTTTTTTGTTGATAGACCAGATAAAGGGATTTTTCCAATGCAGAGATCTAATCTTCAACCAAATAGTCAAGCGGATGAATTACCTGTTGCGCCACCACCAAGACCAGGTAGTTAGAAAAATTACTTCGCAGCTAAAAGCGCTTTTTGTACCGCTTTAGGATTATTTTTTATCACAATCAAATATGCTCTGGTAGACCCTTCGGGATTGCGAACGCCTTGCTCCCACTTCTCAAGAGTGCGCACTTTAAAACCAAAGCAAGCAGCAAATGATTCACGTGTCATGTGTAATTTTTGTCGAATGGCCTTAACATTCACATGATCGGGGATGTGAACAACAGTAGTAGCCCATAGTTTTTTACTCCCAGTTGCGGTAAACTCTACCAATTCAAATTAATAAAACAGGAACAGCTATGCGTAGCCATTATTGTGGGCAAGTTAATGAACAATTGAGCGAAAAAACAGTACAATTATGCGGTTGGGTGCATCGACGTCGTGACCACGGTGGTATAGTCTTTATCGATCTACGCGATCGCTCAGGTTTAGTACAAGTTTTATTCGAGCCAGAAATGGGCACATTATTTACGCAAGCTGAAAAATTACGCAGTGAATATGTTATTCAAGTGCAAGGTCAAGTTCGCGCAAGACCGGCCAATATGGTCAATCCAAATTTAGCGACCGGTAAAATTGAAGTGGTAGCTACCGATTTAACTATATTAAGTACGGCGGAAACGCCGCCATTTCCATTAGATGATGAAAAAGTAGGCGAAGACATACGCTTAAAATATCGCTATATCGATATTCGCCGTCCCGAAATGTTTAATCGTTTAAAATTGCGCGCCGAAGTCACGCGCTTTACGCGCCGTTATTTTGATGAATTAGGAT
>CBFGYT010000205.1:0-3309 GCA_965653065.1 uncultured bacterium
AGGGAAAATGCGTCCAAATTCGAGGCGAATAGTCGGCGCTATTTAACGAGAATTTGAACGCATTTGCACAGCTTCTACTCATTTTGCAGTCGGCAAATGAAATGTCAACAGGCCCTCGGGTCTGTTGGCATTTGATTTGTCGAAACGAAAAATGAGGGAAGCCAAGCGCAATGCGCACAAATTCAAAGCGAACTATCGCGCTTAGTAAACAACATTTTGTGCGCACCTGTGTATATTTTACCCGTTATCGCGGATAAATCTGTGCCGCGTCATGACCAGAGATGGCAACGGCACCTACTCTACTAAATATACCTATTTGGGATACCAAGTGATTAGGCGAGTTTGGCCTATCCGCACTAGTATTTATTCCCGCACTGCTTCCAGGCGCTGAGTCGTCACCATCATGCGATGCATCGCGTCGTCTTTTCTTCGACGAATCGTCACCATTCCACGGCCCATCGCATGATCTGTCTCCCAACGAGTCGTCACCAGCCTCCGATGTTTTTGTTCTTTTTAACGCAGGCGGTAAGTCTTCACCATCATGCGATGCATCTTCACCATCATGCGATGCATCTTCACTATCATGCGATGCATCTTCACCATCATGCGATGCATCGCGTCGTCTTTTCTTCGACGAGTCGTCATCAGTCTCCGAATCCAAATCCGAAGCCGATGGACTTACTTCCATAATCTCATAATCTTCCTCATCCATATAATCTTTCTGATCGGACTCCCCTGCTACTACAGAACCAGAGGATGACGCCAAGGCAGTCGTCGCACCTCGTTGCTGCGCATAAGGACCATCTCTTCGCTTTCTTTCTCCCATATCGTATCGTATATCTACTTGTTCTTGGTCAATAACGTTTATAGACATGTTGCGGTGACGCGATTGTATTTTCTTTTTCATTTGAGAAATAATCTCTTCTTTAAGTTTTTGAGAAATTGTTTGCTGAAATAGCAAATTAATTTCTGTTAACCCTTTCATAAGATCCATAAGATTTATAAAATTCATGTTACAAACAGCCTTTAATGTTATTCGCCCCTGAAAATGAATAATTATACCGGTTATAGATAACCCGTCTCGATAAACAATCGAACTTATATCGTTTACACTTCCTACGTTTAAAAGATATGCATCCACGTCCTCAGGAATGTATTTTTTTTTCTCTTCAATATTTCGTTCGTATTCCTCTCGAGAAGAATCTTTTTTGCGTGATGGGATCGCAACTACTTTAAATATCTTCGTGGAGTGATTTGTTTTTAAGGTATTAACTTGCATAGAAGACGCTGATGATGTGCTCGGTAACTCTTGTGGCGACAGGTTTGTATCAACTTGCATAGGAAGTGCTGTCGATGCGCTCGGCAAGCATTGCGGCATGTCTCTTCTATCCCGTAATCTGCGAGCCCATTCTCTTTTACCATGTCCCTCCGCGAACACTATATCGGACTCGGTTATAACTACGCGGCTATTATTCAAAAGCAATTGAAATAATTTTTCAGAGTCTAATTTTATTGCAATGGCGAATGCACCATATGTCAACATCTTGTCTTGACTATTTTTCGTTTGATATAGCGGCTGGATTTCTTTTTCTCCATATTTTTCAATAAGCACTTTTGCCACAGCAACCATTTTCTTTTTATTTTCTTCTGTGGAATAACAAAATATGCTATACAAAAGGTGGAAGCCTCCGGGTAGTTTGGGATCTTTAGGATGTATGAATGTTAAATCTCCTAAAGAGCAAAACCACACCCTCGATAGAATTTCTGGCGGAAAATCCATGCCTTCTATCTGAGATGCATTGTGTGTTTCAATAGCCTTCACTAATCGATATAAATTATCAAAAAGATTAGAACAGCAAACCGAATATCTCTGACTGTTAATTTTGCAGGAGAAAGACAGATGATCCAAAGAGGTGGTATCAATGCGTTGCAACTTAGGTTTCGCTCCCTTAGCCATTAAAATGGCGTTAATTTCTTCATTCTGAGAAAATTGCAAAATAGACATGCCATTCACCCAAATACAATCCATAAGTTGCGGCGAGCAATCAATCTCTCTTAAAGAAGCTGTATCCTGCAAAACAACCGCTTTAATAATATTCGATACTTGTTTAGTTAATCCTAAACCTTCCTTTGGATCAAAATACTTTAATTTTTGTTTGAATTTTTTTTTCTCGCTTTCTACATACCGTGGACCACTTTTTTCCATGGGAGATAAATCTGTTCTGCTTATCTGAGTACCACCACTCATCCTACTTAATCTATCGCCAATCAACTCGTTACTTCCAGTTGACCGTATACTTTCTTGTATGGTCTTCTCTCCCTCATAATCTCCCGAAGGCAACATCTGCCCCTTGCTCTGATGATGTGGTGCTTGTGTCAATAGTTCTTTAATGATTTGCAATCTTTCAGCGGAGGGGGCACAATTATATGCTTCACAAGCAAAATCAAAAAAGCTCTGCCATCGCGCCCCTGTTATTATCCCTACAACACTTAAATACCCGCTATTAAACTTTCTATCTTTAACTTTCTGCAAATTTCCATTTTGTATAGCATGAAAAAAATCTAAAAATTGTTCTGGCATATTACGCACAGCAACTTCCCGCATTTTTCCTCGCAACAAACACTTCATTCTAAAATAATTTTGCTCTGCATCTCCTGCATTGCTAGGAGCAGTTTCAATACTTATAGTGGTTAAGTCCTGTGCGCTTATAAAGGCAAAGAACTCCCGTCGCAGAAAGTCTCCCAGGCGAATTCCATCAATATAAATTGACGCTATAAAAACCTTCTTCATTCTTAAGAAAGCTAATACCGCTTGTTTATTACTTTTTATTTTCTCTATATGCTCAAAAATCTTCACCAAACCCACTTTCATAAAGTAGGGATAAATACCTACGGTAAAATCATCGACCGAGGAAATAGTAGGCATCTTATCTATTAGCTTTTCACGCACTTGTAAAAATTTTCTCTCAACGGCCAAATGCACGGCAGTGATTTTTGAGTGCGCCATCGTCTCACCCAAAGTTCCATCGGCCCCTTGTTGTAATAAAAATAAAGCAATGCTTTCTGGAACTATGCCCTCTTCTTTAGTACCCTCTGTTAAAGCATAGTATAAAAGTGTGTGGCCTTTACCATCTTGTTCGTTAATATTATATTGGCCTGGATACAGCGCTGCAAAAAGCGTTAAACAGGAGCTCACTTTGAATATATCTTTTGATTTTACAGCATCAACTGCAGTTTGCATAAAGGAAGAGGTAGATGACATATGAGTTTTCCTTCGAATAGTTATAATAATATAATTTCGCGCACTTT
>CBFGYT010000206.1:0-3304 GCA_965653065.1 uncultured bacterium
GCTATTCGTGGATTGCCACGTCGCTACGCTCCTCGCAATGACGTATTCTAACGATTGTGCTTAACTCAAGTTCGCATCTTCAAGTGCGTTTGGTATATATCAAAATTGCTCTGCGCTGGCATCAGCCCACGCTTCGGCAAAACTCTCCGGAATATCTTTGCCCAATAATATGCCCGGTTCTAAGAACTCATATAATTGAGCGTAGGTTTTAGAAGTAAAATCACTGGTCTGTCTGAATAAATGATTCGGTGTTAACTCATTAATAGAATGAATGCCCATCGCACCGGCCAACTCCAGCATACTGCAAATAGTCGACTCGTGATAATTTTTAACGCGCACATATTTTTCATCTACCACTAAGCCTTTGACTAAACGAGGATTTTGTGTGGCAACCCCTACCGGGCACGTATTAGCATTACATTGCAAAGATTGTAAGCACCCTAGCGCAAACATCATCGCGCGTGCTGAATTACATAAATCAGCGCCTAAACAGAATTTATCGATCATATCAAAGCCAGTAGCGACTTTACCGCTGCAAATAATACGAATATGATCTTTTAAATTAGTGCCAACTAATGCATTACGTACAAAGCGGAGTGCAGGAAATAAAGCCTCTCCCATATGATCGGAGAACTCTAAAGGCGCAGCACCGGTACCGCCTTCTGAGCCATCAACCGTAATAAAGTCAGGTAAAATTCCCGTTTTTAACATTGCTTTACAAATGCTTAAAAATTCAGAGCGTACGCCGATACACAATTTAAAACCCACGGGTTTGCCGCCGGATAATTCACGTAATCGAGCAACGAATTGCAATAACTCTTCTGGTGTAGAAAACTCAGGATTAGTGGGGGGGGAAATACAATCTTTCCCCATAGGTATGCCGCGAATGGTAGCAATTTCTTCATTCACTTTGGCTGCGGGTAAAATACCGCCATGTGAGGGTTTAGCGCCTTGTGATAGCTTAATTTCTATCATCTTCACTTCATCTAACGCGGCTTTTTTAACAAACTCTTCTGGGCAGAAACGGCCTTCATGCGTTCTTGCGCCAAATAAGCCGGTACCTAATTGAAAGATAATATCACCGCCTTGTAAATGATAAGGGCTTAAGCCACCTTCTCCCGTATTATGCGCAAAATTGCCTAATTTGGCGCCTTTATTTAAAGCCATGATAGCATTGGGGCTTAAAGCACCAAAACTCATTGCTGATACATTTAAACGCGAAGCGCGATAAGGTTTCGTGCATTGTGGGCCGCCAATGATAATGTAACTGTCTTCTTTGGTTAAGACAGTGGGCTTTAAAGAATGACGAATAGAGAAATAGCCGGGGGCGCGTACATCATTTTGTGTTCCAAATGGGAGTGTATCTAAACTTTTTTTAGCGCGTTGATAGACCAAAGCACGGGTTTCACGATTAAAAGGTCGCTCGCTTTGATTAGATGCTATAAAATATTGCTGTATCTCTGGGCGAATGATTTCTAGCATATAGCGAATATGACCTAAAATAGGAAAATTACGCAATAAGGCGTGTTTTCGTTGCAATAAATCGTGGATCCCCACAGCGACTAACACCACGCCGGCAACCATTAAGAATTTGAGCGGAAACCAAATCATAAAAACAATAGCGAAAGGGATCACTAATAATAAAAAGCCGAAAATAATCAATCGTTTCATGGGGGCCTGCTGGGTTAGAATTCAATTGAGTTAAAGTACCGTATTTCGCAGGATTGTTCAAGTCTGACTATTGCTATTGGATTGTATTTTTGATAGACTATCTATACATTAATTACTATCACAAAATGCGAAACTCAAGTTAGTATTGTTGTACATTGTCATCCCCGCGTGCGCGGGGATGACAGTCCGGGGATACGATAGCCTTATTTCATATTTCGAAGAGAAATGGGTAAATATTTTTTCACTGGGCATTTATTATAACGGCTCAAAAAGGGTATATAATGCAACTCAAGTTATTGTCGCTTAACAATTCAAACACTTACGGTTTCACAGCCGATCCTTCTTATTTCTTTTATTTTGCCCCCTAGGGCAAATTATTCTTCTTTCTTACCATTTTCACCCATAAAGCCAGAATAAGCAGAATCAGGAGTCATATCATGTTAAAACAACTCGGTGCGATGTACATCATTTTAGGCACTTGCATTGCCGCAGGATTATTGGGGTTGCCGATCGTAACTGCTTATGGCAATTTCACACTGACTTTTTTCATGGTAGTGACCGCATGGATTTTAATGTCGGCGGGTGCTTGGTGTTTATTGAAAGTCAATTTATGGTTGCCGCCAGAGAGTAATTTATTAAGTATGGCCGAAGCCACTTTAGGGAAAACAGCCAAGATCGTCACTTGGGGGATCTACTTACTGTTGTTATACAGTTTAATTTGCGCGTATTTAGCAGCGACTGCGGATATTGTAGAAGCGCTATTAAGCGCTATTCACATTACCATCCCACGTGCAGTGGCAACCGTGATGAGTGCTTTAGTCATAGGCTCTGTTGTTTATCACGGTATTCGCAGTGTGGATTTAACCAATCGTGTGTTAATGAGTGTTAAGCTTATTATCTGTATAGCCATCATTGCGATGGTATCGCCACATGTAGAATTATCTAGATTAGCCATGGGAGACAGTATCTGGCATGGCAATGTGTGGTTGGTGATCATCTGCGCTTTCGGTTACGCCATTATTTTGCCAAGTATACGCGTGTATTTAAATAGCGATGAAAAGCAATTGTCGCGCGTGGTATTGCTGGGAAGTTTAATTCCCATGATCATTTATCTATTATGGATTGCTGTTATTCAAGGGGCATTGCCTAGATATGGCGTTAATGGCTTAGCGGCGATGAATGATTCTGCCGATACCAATTCAATGTTGATGTTGCAATTAGTGGCTATCAGTCATCATCCCTTATTAAAGTCCATCAGCGTTATTTTCGTGTCGATTTGTTCGATTACCGGGTTATTGATGGTGTCGTTATCGATGACGGATTTTCTTGCCGATGGATTGAAAAAACAAAAGCAAGGCGCTAATAGATTATTATTGGTAGGATTAACCTTGATCCCAGGCGTCATGATTATTCTATGGGATCCGGCGTTATTCACCAGTGCTTTGGCATATGCCGGGTTTTTCTGTTTGTATATTTTAGTGGGATTGCCGATTGCGATGTATGTGGTGGGGCGTATGAAGCAAGTTCAGGGGCAAAAGTCTTCTATCAACTAAAGAAAAGTATATACCAAACGCACTTGAAGATGCGAACTTGAGTTAAGCACGATCGTTAGAATACGTCATTGCGAGGAGCG
>CBFGYT010000207.1:0-3283 GCA_965653065.1 uncultured bacterium
ATGACCAACCCGACTGGATAGAAAAGTCGAGACTAATAAAACAAGCAAAATGACGGGCACGACTATTTTTGAAATTGGCTCTGTCACCAAAATATTTACTTCGCTTCTGCTCGCACAAGAAGTATTGCAACAAAAAATGACTTTAGATGATCCTGCTGCCAGCTATATTCCTCAATTTCGCAAGAAAACGAATACGCCTTTTTGGACAATTACACTGCGTAATTTAGCCACGCATACAGGCGGGCTCCCTTTTGACGAACCCAGTACGGTTAAAACCAATCGCCAGGCATTATCTTATTTCAGCCGCTGGCAAACTCGTGCGCATATCGGCCAAAGTTGGGCTTATTCGAATGTAGGCATGGGTATTTTAGGCTATATTTTAGAAAACAAAAATCATGATTCTATTAATACTCTTTATCAACGCAATATTTTACAACCACTAAAGATGACGCCTTTTGGCATATCTATCCCTAAAACACATCTACAGTATTGTGCCAAAGGCTATAATGGTGCCGGTGTACTTATGCCGCCTAGACAATATTGGGTATTTCCTGCAGCGGGCGCTATTAAAGCCAGCGGCAATGATATGCAAAAGTTCTTGCGCGCGGCATTATTATCTCCTGGAACACCTACCTCTTTAGCCAATGCTTTTAAATTAACGGAAACGCCGTTTGCTAGCACAGGCACGACTGAACAAGGGTTAGGTTGGGTGATTATTCCCTTAGAGCGCCAAGGTGATACGTGGATATTGCCAAAGAAAAGTGATTCCTTAGGCCCCATTCCATCTAGACAATTGTCTGCAGCAGAAAGTCAATTCAATCCAAATGCGATTATTGAAAAAACCGGTACCATCGATGGCTTCCGTTCTTATATTGGTTTAATTCCTGCGTCTCAATCGGGGATCGTATTATTAACTAACCGCTATCCGCCTAGAGGCGATACGATTCGTATTGGCCATCAGTTGTTGTTAGCGGTGGGAAGTTAATAACGAATCACTCTCTGTGACATTCCCTCTCCCCAACCCTCTCCCGCGAAAAACATCGTTATACTAGCAAAGCTCCTAGCGCGGGAGAGGGGGCAGATCGAGGTGAAATTAAAAATCTGTATTCAATCCAAGATTATGATGCTCGACAAAACATCAGGGGCGTTGCCTGATATTATTCATTACAACTAGCTATTATTCATTACGAATTAGTAGGATAGAGAAAGTCATAGTATGAAGATAGGTCTATGAGCGCACAATCTTGTTTAAGCCTTCTGCGCTTTTCCCGGCACTAAGTTAACAACTTTCTTCTGTGGAGCAGGCGCTGCGCCTTTGGTAAATAATAACCCTAATAACATTTTAGCCATTTCTGCTAAGTTAGCATCTTGGCCAAACAACGCGATATCCAACCATTTAATGGCTAAATCTTCGTGGGGCACAATGAAATGCTGTAATTGTGGTAAAGGCTCATCGGCAATAAAGCCAGGAATTTCACTACGCAAAGACGTTGGTGTTGCATACCATGCGAAATAAAGTGCTAATAATTGATGACCACTATTGGCTTCTTTAAATAAGCGACGTTGTAATTTTTGTAAGGACGCGCTTCCCAAAGCACCTTTACTTTGTGCTACTAATATTAAATTCAATGCATGCTGTGCTAAATTCAATTTAGGGCCACGGGATGCTTTTAATAAATACTCTATTCCTTTGGCGGCATCTTTAGGCACTTCTATTGCGCCTGACAACGGTGTTTCACCGGTTACGGTCATGCCACATAACCAAGCCCCATAACCCAACATCACCGATTGCTTACCTTTCTTCGCTAGCGTTTCACACAATCGTTGAAATTTGGCTAAGTTCTTCGCGATCAAGCCGCGACCATAAGCATAGGCGACAATTAATTCATCGATTGCTTCATCATGTCCTTCGGCAATGGCCATAGCAAAATAATATTCGGCTAAACGGACTCTATCTTGGTTCGGTAAACAGGCAAAATGCATTCCCGCCAATAATTCAATCGCTGGGAAATGCCCCATTTGCGCATAACTCGCGCCTAAACGATACGCCGCGCGCGGATTGCCTCTTTCGGCAGATAACCGTAATAAAGTTAAAAAATCATGGTGTGGTAATACAGGATCGGCGGGATGCGCTAAAATTTGCAGCGCTAATAAAAAGGGCGCTTCGGCACAACCAAAATCAGTGGCTAACAATAACTCTTCACAGCCAGCGATTCTTTCTTCATCGCTTGCTTTATCGTGAAATAATTCTAAGCCTTTTTGTAAATGATCTGCAGCGCGTGCTTTACCTAATTTAGGATCCATCACCCAATATTCTTTACTGCCTAAACGCAAATGACGAAATACTGGCGTGTAACGCCGTTTATGATGATCGTGATTCATAACCAACTCCCTTTGTTTTAAGCAAACCTTATCCCAGGTCTGCACTCCCCCATGGAATAGTATAGCATAGTATGTTATTTTTACCAGTAATACCTTAGGCGCGCCAAGCGCTTGGTACTAGAATCCTTTATATATCAATGATTTACAAGTGAGCATAGTCGTTCATGAAAGGTTTGGTTAAAGATCACACAGAAGAAAAAGCCCTATTTCAACGCCGTCTATGGGTGATAGCGGGATTAGTCGTACTCTTGTTATCTTCTCTAGTCGGTAGACTCATCTTTTTACAAGTGATAGAACATAATCGCTATACAACCTTATCTAATGAAAATCAATTTGCGTTGCTCCCTATCGCCCCTCCTCGCGGCTTGATCTATGATCGTCATGGTATATTGTTAGCTGAAAATATGCCTATTTTTAATTTAACCATTACACCCAATAAAGTAAAAAATATTTCACACACGATTACCGACTTACAGAAGATTATATCGATCACTCAAAGCGACATTGAACAATTTAATAAACAATTAAGGCAGAACGGCCGTTTTAATCCTGTGGTATTAAAAGCCAAATTATCCAATGAAGATATGGCTCGCTTTTACGTCAATCAATATCGCTTTCCCGGTGTTCATGTCGATGCTGATTTAGTACGTTATTATCCTATGGGTGACAGTTTTGTCAGCGCTTTGGGTTATGTGGGTCGCATCAATGAACAAGAATTAAAAACGTTAGATGCGCAAAATTATATGGGAACCAATTATATTGGCAAATTGGGCATAGAGAAGTTTTATGAAAAGGAATTGCACGGACAAGTCGGCTATCAACAAGTTGAAACCGACGCCAATGGGCAAATCGTACGCGTATTACAACGCAAATCGCCGGTTTCTGGCAATGATTTACACTT
>CBFGYT010000208.1:0-3267 GCA_965653065.1 uncultured bacterium
CTATCGTTTTAATCATGACCTACTCTGGGATCAAGGTGAGCTAACACTTTTTGCGTTTGTTGTTGACGATACTGAGTTAACGCTTGCTGTATAGTATTATCCGTTAACGCTAATATTTCTGCGGCAAATAAGGCCGCATTGATAGCACCCGCACGCCCTACAGCAAAAGTAGCGACGGGCACCCCCCCTGGCATTTGCACGATAGACAATAACGCATCCATACCTTGCAAAGAAGTGGCTTCTATGGGCACGCCTAAAATAGGGAGTGTGGTTTTAGCGGCTAACATGCCGGGCAAATGTGCAGCGCCGCCGGCACCGGCAATAATAATTTTTAAGCCGCGTTGTGCGGCCGTCGTTGCATAATCAAATAAACGATCTGGTGTGCGATGTGCAGAAACAATGCTGACTTCGTGCGAAATCGCTAATGTCGTTAATAGCTCACTGGCATGTTGCATGCAAGTCCAATCCGATTTAGAGCCCATGACTACGCCAACAACGGGCGCTGAAATCGTATTAGTTTTCATTATCGCTAACTTCAACGGATTCAATGACTACATCGTGCTTAGGCACATCTTGATGACCTTGTTTTGAATGCGTCGCCACTTGTTGAATTTTGTCGATGATATCCATTCCCGATACCACTTCACCAAATACACAATAGCCCCAACCATCGCGGCTAGGTTCTTTGAAATCTAAAAAGGCATTGTCGGCAACGTTAATGAAAAATTGTGCGGTCGCTGAATGTGGATCGGAAGTACGTGCCATGGCAATGGTGCCGCGCTTATTTTTCGCGCCTTTATTGGCTTCGTTTTCAATCGCTGCATGGGTTTTCTTTTGTTGGAATTGTTCGTCAAACCCGCCGCCTTGGATCATGAAATTAGCAATGACGCGGTGAAAAATAGTGCCATTGTAAAATCCTTCTTTAGCATACGCTAAAAAGTTAGTCACTGTAGTGGGGGTTTTATCGCCATGTAAACGGATCTCAATATCCCCATAATTTGTTTTTAATTTAACCATTTTCTTATTCCTCTCTCGTATTTATCTGGGCGAGAGAGTACCATATTCTAGGGGAGGTTGGCAAAGTGGTGTAAAACGTTTAAAAAGAGTTAAAACAATAGTAAAGCTCCTTACCATTGTTTTAATCTTTTAAACTACTTTTTATCGAGTCTTGCCAGTCTATGCTTTCCTCGATCCCCCAATGTATTATTCTTAGTTTTGGAAAAAGACCAGCAGCAGAAAACCGATTGCCACCATTTAGTAGGTCGCTTTGATTCTTGCTTCTTTCCTAATAGAGGACTCTTTTCAGTACCACGCTTTGTATCAAGATAATCATCATCTTCCTCTGTATCATGTCCACTACTTCTACGTGTGGGAGCCCCAGACGGTTCCGCTGGAGTTCTACTTCCTGTTTCAGGGTAGAATGAGACATACTTAGATTTTGCTGGCGTACTCTGAGCTACGGCATCTCCAGATTCTCTTTGTCTATCTGTAGGTTTTGGACTTGCGTCATCACCAGAGCTACTCATCATCTTCTCTCTTAATATTATATAATTTCTTTTTTTTAAAACATCCCGATAGTTTACGAGACGGCTCTTGTCATCAGCGAAAAATTTTTATCGCCTACAAACTCAGTTAAATAACTAAATCTATCCGCTGTAATCTGTAAGAACTGTTGACAAATTATCTACCAAACCAAGAACCACAACAACGGTTTGTTTTCTGTGTATCCCCCGATATTTCTTCATAATCGCCATTAGATGCGCCACAACAAAACAACGAATAAAGTATTTGCCCTATAGATTTTGGGGGGGCTTCCAATGATTCATATTGACTCTCTCGCGTACCTTCGCCTTCACTCGCACCACTCATCTCACTTTCTCCTCAGTTTAACGACTTTCAATTTAAAATAATTTTAATCCCGAATAACTTCATACTCAGGGCGACAGCAAGGAGGCGAAGACATCACATCAGATACTGTACTACGTACACAAACCCTATTGATGCTTTTAAAAAAAGCATATAGAGAATAACAGCACCCTTCTCTAGTAGAGTTTTTATTCTGTGTAGTCGATGGCATGGCTTATTCTTCTCTGTTTACTGCCGGTGAGTTCTATTTTAACCTCTACCCTTTTTAGAAATCAACTGTTCGATTATCTATGCTTTTACGCAATAATGGCTTCATTGTCAACCCTTGCACTAAAATAGAAAAGACGACAATGGCGTAAGTCATGGTTAAAATCGTTTCACGTGCTGCACTCGCCGGCAAAGCTAATGCCAAAGCGACTGCTAAACCGCCACGTAATCCGCCCCATGTTAGAATGGAAATCATATACGGAGAATAGTTTTGTTTGATTTTAAATACCGTCATAGGCGCAGCCACACAAATCCAACGTACGGCTAAAACTAAAGGAATAGCTGCTAGCGCCAATAATAATTGCAAGGTGCTAATATTGACGATTAATAACTCCAACCCTATTAATAAAAATAAGATGGCATTTAACACATCGTCGATCACTTCCCAAAAAATATCTAAGCTTTCGCGCGTTTTTTGCGACATATAAAAATAGCGTCCTTGGTTGCCGACAAAGAGTCCCGCTACCACCATCGCCAAAGGTCCAGACACATGGATCCATTCTGCCAAAGCATAACCGCCGCTGACAATGGCTAAGGTGACTAGAATTTCTAAAATATGATCATCGATGGGTTTTAATAAAAAATAAGTTAGCATCCCTAACGCAGCGCCATACAGTAATCCGCCAAGCGCTTGCTGGCAAAATAATTTAGTCACGCTCAATACGGTAATGGGCTCGCCACCGAATGCCAATTGATACAATGATAAAAAAATCACAATACCCACACCATCATTAAATAAAGATTCGCCCTCTAAAAAGATACTCATTTGTCTAGGCGCATTCAATGATTTAAATAATGCTAATACCGCGATGGGATCGGTCGGTGATATCAAAGCACCAAACAATAAGCAATAAATAAAATTAAGATGGAGTCCAAATAACGGTACTAAATAATACATGATCACCGCGATCAATATCGTGGAGACGATAGTGCCGAGTGAGGCTAATAATCCTATTTCCCATTTGCGTGCTTGCAAATGACTAATATCTACATTAAGAGCACCCGCAAATAATAAAAATCCTAGCATGCCTTGCAACAATAATTCAGGAAAATTAATTTTGACTAATACTGTTGCTAATGTAGTTTGCACATGAATAAGACCGGCTTTATCGGCGAGGATCAAAGCGAGAGATA
>CBFGYT010000209.1:0-3267 GCA_965653065.1 uncultured bacterium
TGCCGCGGGCCACATGTGCCTAATACACGACATTTAAAAGCATTTAAATTAATGAAAGTGGCAGGCGCTTATTGGCGCGGTGATTCTAATAATGAAATGTTGCAACGTATTTATGGTACTGCTTGGGCAGATGATAAAGCACTAGCAGCTTATTTATATCGCTTAGAAGAAGCCGAAAAACGCGATCATCGTAAATTAGGTAAAGCGTTAGATTTATTTCATACACAAGAAGAAGCACCCGGTATGGTGTTTTGGCACCATAAAGGATGGCAAATCTATCGGGTGGTGGAATCTTATATTCGCCAGAAATTACATCAATATGATTATCAAGAAGTGCGTACACCGCAAATCGTCGATAAAATATTATGGGAAAAGTCCGGTCACTGGGCGCAATATCGCGAAGAAATGTGGATAACCAGCACTGAAAATCGTGAATATGCGATTAAGCCCATGAATTGCCCTTTACATATTCAAATATTCAAACAAGGCTTGCATAGTTATCGCGATTTGCCATTACGCTTGGCTGAATTTGGTTCTTGTCATCGTAATGAGCCATCGGGGACTTTGCATGGTTTAATGCGTGTGCGTAATTTTACGCAAGATGATGCGCATTTATTTATTCGTGAAGATCAAGTCGAAGAAGAAGCAACTAAATTATTAGATTTGGTTTATGAGATTTATAATGATTTTGGTTTTACCGATATCAGTTGCCGTTTATCGACACGGCCTGAAAAACGTGTCGGTAATGATAGCGTGTGGGATAAAGCGGAAGAAGCTTTAAAACAAGTATTGATTAAAAAAGGAGTTGAGTGGAGCTTGCAACCAGGTGATGGTGCTTTTTATGGCCCTAAAATCGATTTTAAGCTGCGTGATTGCTTAGGACGTGAATGGCAATGTGGTACGGTGCAATTAGATCGCCAAATGCCAGAACGCTTAGAAGCCAGCTATATTGATGAATCGGGTAATAAAGTGATTCCTGTGATGTTACACAGGGCGGTTGTAGGCTCTATGGAGCGATTTATTGGTGTATTAATTGAACATTTTGCTGGTAAATTTCCTGCTTGGTTGGCACCTACACAGGCTGTTATCCTCACTGTTACCGAAAAACATGCCGAATATGCGCAAAATTTGCGCTGTGAATTAAAAAAACAGGGCTTTAGGGTCGAAAATGACTTGCGTAATGAGAAGATAGGCTTTAAAATTCGCGAGCATACATTGCAAAAAGTGCCTTATTTGCTCATTATAGGCGATAAAGAAGTCACCTCAAATCAAGTCACCGTTAGGTCTCGCGCAGGCGAAGACTTAGGGGCGATGTCTTTGGGTGATTTTGTTACGTTGTTACAACAAGACATCGCTTTGTTGGGCAGAGGCAAAAGTAGTTAATTTGAAGCTACTTAGCATCGTGAGTTAGAGATCACAAGACTAAGTGGTGAATAATTACGTTTATTGGAGGAATTTGAGATTAGTACTAAACCAACTGCGGCTAAAACACGCATTAATGAGGAGATCCGATCTAAGCAAGTACGCGTTATCGATGAGAATGGAGAGCAAGTAGGGGTGCTAAGCATCACTGAAGCTTTGCAACGCGCGATGGCGGCTAACTTAGATTTAGTAGAAGTTTCCCCAACTGCAGAGCCACCAGTTTGTCGTATTATGAATTATGGTAAATACATTTACCAGCAAAAGAAAAATGCCGCCGATTCGAAGAAGAAGCAGCATAAGATCAAAATCAAGGAAGTTAAATTCCGTCCAGTAACAGATGAGGGAGATTATCAGGTCAAATTACGCAACCTGATACGTTTCCTAGAGGAAGGGGACAAGACCAAGGTGACAGTACGTTTCCGTGGTCGTGAGCTTGCACATAGGGAATTGGGCTTAGAATTGTTAAAACGCATCAGCGAAGAATTAACGGAGTATGGTGTGGTAGAGCAATTTCCTAAGATGGAAGGGAAACAAATGGCAATGCTATTAGGCCCCAAGAAAAAACAACCGACTCAAAAGAGTCCTAATGCGGAAGAAGTATCATGAAATTGAAAACTAAAAGCGGCGCTAAAAAGCGCTTTCGTGCTCGTGCCAATGGGTATAAGTACCGCAATGCGGAACGTTCCCATATTCTCACCAAAAAAACGCAAAAGCGTAAACGTCAACATAGAGGGCAAGATGCTATCAGTGCAGCTGATGAACGCTCTATTCGTCGTATGTTAACCGGTAGTTAGAGAGGAGCGAGTCATGGCAAGAGTAAAACGTAGTGTTGTTGCGCGTGCGCGACACAAAAAAGTATTAAAACAAGCAAAAGGCTATCGTGGTGCTAGAAGTCGTGTTTATCGCGTCGCCAAGCAAGCGGTGATTAAAGCCGGACAATATGCTTATCGCGATCGTCGTCAACGTAAACGCGATTTTCGTGCATTATGGATCGTGCGTATCAATGCAGCCGCCAGGGAATTTGGCTTAACTTACAGTCAATTCATGCACGGCTTGAAATTAGCCGCGATCGAAATCGATCGTAAAGTATTGGCTGAGTTAGCTGTCAATCAAAAAGAAGCCTTTGCAGCCATTGTTGAACAATCCAAAGCAGCATTAGCTTAAGGGTGTTATGCAATCTTTTGCAGAAATTCTTCAAAGTGCGCGTGAACAGTGTGATGCGGCGGTTGATTTAGCCGCAGTAGAAGCTGTTCGCGTGCAATTTCTTGGGAAAAAAGGTCTGGTTACCGAATTGATGAAAACCATGGGCACATTAGCGCCAGCTGAACGTCCTGCTTATGGCGAAAAAGTCAATGAATTAAAAAATGCCATTCAAACGATCTTGCAACAAAAGCAACAAATATTTAAAGAAGAAGCGTTACAACAGGCATTAGAAAAAGATGCGGTTGATACATCGTTACCAGGACGAAGTCTAGGCTTAGGGCATTTACATCCAGTAACCCAAACAAGACTGCGCATAGAGAATTTTTTCAGTAGCATGGGATTTGATATTGTATCAGGCCCCGAAATAGAAGATGACTATCATAATTTTGATGCGTTAAATATTCCAGCGCATCATCCTGCGCGCGCCTCACACGATACCTTTTATTTAGAAAACGGTTATTTATTACGTACACACACGTCTCCTGTCCAAATTCGTTATATGCAAACACATAAGCCACCGTTTCGTATGGTAGCCCCTGGACGCGTGTATCGTTGCGACAGTGATATGACGCATACGCCTATGTTTCATCAATTAGAAGCGTTGTTGGTAGATGATCACAGCACATTTGCCGATTTGAAAGG
>CBFGYT010000210.1:0-3245 GCA_965653065.1 uncultured bacterium
CTGAGAAGTATGCTGAAACTTGTCAACGAATTACGTGACCCTTACAATTGCGAGCGCAGCGTGGCAATCCAGTGAATAACCTGCAGAATTGTGAGTTATTCGTGGATTGCAACAAAGCTTCGCTTCTCGCAATGACGGGTGTTAAGTTCGCATTTCCAGGTGCGTTTAGCATATATCATAAAAACTTGCAAAAATACTCTATAAAACTTAGAATACTCGTTTTATTTTAACAAACTAAGATCCTATGATTTCATTACAACAATTAAGCATGTCTTTTGGGGAAAAACTGTTATTCTATGATGTTAACCTCTATTTGAATACAGGCAAACACTACGCTGTCGTCGGTGCCAACGGCACGGGTAAATCGACTTTATTTAAACTCATCAATGGTGAAGAAACACCGATTGATGGCGTCATTTCTATTCCTAAAGAAATCACCATAGGATGGTTGAAGCAAGATCAATTTCGCTACGAAAATACGCTTATTACAGATATTGTTTTACAAGGTAAACCCAAGCTGTGGCATGCCATCGAACAAAAAGAAAAACTGTTAGCTTCAGAAGAATGGACCGAAGCCGTAGTCAATAAACTAGCGAAGTTAGAAGATACTATTGCGCATTTAGATGGCTATGCAGCCTATGCCATGGCTGAAAAACTGTTGCTAGGCTTAGGGATTGCCAGTGCCTATCATCAAAAGCCTTTGAGCGCATTATCGGGAGGCTATAAACTACGCGTGTTATTGGCACAAACGTTATTTCAACAACCGGATATTTTATTGCTAGACGAACCTACAAACCATTTAGATATTATTTCCATTCAATGGTTAGAACGGTATTTAAATATTGAATTTAAGGGCTTAGTGTTAGTGATTTCGCACGACATACGCTTTATTAACAGTTTATCTGATTATATTCTAGATATCGATTATGGTGAAATTAATCAATACAGTGGCCAATACGATAAATTTCTAACGGAGAAAAAGACGATAGAAGAGCAAAAGCTGCAAGAAAAGAAGAGTGTCGAACAAAAGATTGCCGCTATGCAACAATTTGTTGATAAATTTAAGAGTAAAGCCAGTAAAGCAAAGCAAGCTCAATCGCGCATTAAAATGATAGAAAAATTAGAAATTCCCGACATTAAACATTCTTCACGCGTGGCGCCTAGTGTGCACTTTAAAATGAAGAGACCTTCTGGCAAGCAAGTGTTACAAGTCAAGAATTTAAGTAAATCGTATCAAGATAAGAAGCTTTTTTCTAACTTGAACTTTAGTGTTGCCAAAGGAGAAAAAATTGCCATTGTCGGTGAAAATGGCGTTGGTAAATCCACATTAATGAAAATTTTACAGGGGATAATCCCTGCTGATCAAGGACACTATGAATGGGGATATGAAACGCATACCAGTTATGTATCACAAGATCATCATGAGTCTTTAATGGAATCCATGCGGGTATTAGATTGGCTAACTGCAGAAGTGTCTGCGGCTAATGAACAACAAGTGCGTAAAACATTGGGGCAATATCTGTTTCAAAAAGACGAGGTAGAAAAAGATATTTTGACCTTAAGTGGCGGTGAGGCAGCGCGATTATTACTAGCCAAAATGACATTGCAACATGGCAATGTGTTGCTATTAGACGAACCTACGAACCATTTGGATATAGAAGCCAAGATGGCATTAGCAGAAGCGTTACATCATTTTCCGGGTACCGTTATTTTAGTAAGTCACGATCGCGATTTTATGGCGCATATTGTCAATAGAGTATTGTCTTTATCACACGAAAAAGGCTTGCATGATTTTAAAGGCACTTTTGAAGCGTTTGAGAAAGAGTATTTGCAAGGGTGAGAGTGATTAATATTTTAGTCTATACCAGAAATACTTCAAGATGCGAAGTGGAATTATCGTATCCACCCGCCGTCATCCCCGCGTACGCGGGGATGACAATGTACGACAATGCTAACTTAATTTTGCACTTCGGACAACATATCCCAGCGCTTAATTCCCTAATACCGTAGACGTACTCGCCGTCAACACTTGATCTCTTAACTTCTTCAATGCAACCGCATTCTGTCCAGTCATTTGTAACTGTTGTACTGCCATCAACATATTCATTTGTTCTATAGCGCGACGAGTCATATACTGCTCATAACGCATTTCTGCCATGATCATTAGCTGCTCTTTAGACATCTGTGCCGGAGTGGCATTGGCCAATTGCCCTAACCAACCTTTAGGATCATTGACATTTAAACGACGCGTTGCCATATATTCATCTAATTCTAAAGGACTCATGTCTTTTTTTGGTCCACCTAACTGCGATCCTAACCCTGCTTTCACCACACGCTCATTTAACAAGCCATACAATACATTTAAACCAACAGATTGCTGTGCCACATAAGTTCCAAATTGCTGTTGGAAGTCACTCACTGGGCCTAAGCCACGCGAGACTACGCCTTTAGGTAGACCTGACACAGGATCATTTAATCCTGAAACAAAACTTAATAAGATTTGTGCATTGACGTATTCTTTTGATTTGACATTGATGCTGTTTTGCGTCAAGAGAGAGCCAATATTAAATAGCGGCACTCTAGATTTAATAGCGTCTGAGCTCTCTAAAGTCGTAGGAACCGCTGGATTATCCACATCGGCGCCAGACAGTAACGCATAAGTGATCTTTTGCGTAACAACCCAATTTAAATCAACTAAACTGTGGTTGGCTAAAAAATTTTGTAAATTACCTTTCATCGCTTGTGCAAATTGCAAAGGTGTGCCAGTCACAAAATTGGCATTTAACCATTGAATTAAACTATTCATCACATCTTGATTATTAGCAATTTTACTTTGCACGTTTGGATTTTGTAATGCAGATTTAACGCCTCCTGCGGGCACTGGATTATTGTTAATGGGTGCAGCAGACAAAGTCAGTGTCGCCATTAATCCTAGGGTTAACGTCGTTAATTTAGCAAATTTTTTCATAAAATACCTCGATAATTATTTCTCATGATTGTTTAAAAGCCATAACTCCATTGACCGGTGGAATTAGAATTACTATTTTGGGGTGGGCTAACGGGCGCCGTATTTTGCGATGAGTTAACCGGTGCCGCCGTATTAGCTTGTGATGGAGTAGTCGTTTGATTATTTGTATTTGTTGTTTGAGTGGGCTGCATAATAGGGGTAGGATTTTGTATCACTGTCACTTGATTGGGATCTTGCATTACCGCAGACAACAAATACAAATAATCAAACGACTACT
>CBFGYT010000211.1:0-3231 GCA_965653065.1 uncultured bacterium
CTGAGGAAAAATTAGAAAAAGATAAAGACAAAGAAAGTATCTTAAAACAATTTGATCGTCGAAAAGAATCCGTCAAAGATGCTTTTCAAGAAAGACTTAACGCCGCTGAAAAACGCCACGAACAGCGCATAGAAGCAATATTAGAAAAAGAACTAAAAAAAGAGCAGAACAAAGACTTAGAGCGTATCGGTCAAGCGCGCGGCTATCCCGTGTCACTCGATATTAAAGCCGGTGACCATGGCGTTTACCGTGGTATCGTTGAAGTCGCTGGCCGCTCTTATGGTCTAATCGAAGATGTCGACGGGAAATCCGCCAAACTTATTCCTGCGCAACAACTAGAATCGCGCGAAAGAGGGCAGATGATGTTAGTGCAAAATCAGCGTGACAAAATATCTGGGCGGGAGTCCTTAAAAGCCATTCAGCCCAAAGTACACGAGCGGGAACGTGAGCGCGCGCGTGATCAAGACCAAGGCTTGAGTTATTAGTCTTTTAATAAGCCGCGTTCATTAAGCTGTCTATATAGGGTTACCCAGTTATTCCACGTATGTTGGAACTTCTCTAAAGTTGATTCAATCTCTTCGTCTTTAACTCCTTGAGAGCATAACCGCTCTATCACGGTGCTTATAAATGCATCGGTATGAGTTGGAGTACCATTTTCTTTAGTATCTTCAAAAAACAAATTTAAATAGGATGAATTATATTGAGGCGAATCAATATTCATTCTTTCGTTTTTCTGTGCCAGAACCATTAACTTAACTATTTCATCAATATTGCCGCTGTTCATAGAGCCTCCTGAATTTTTGTTGAGTTAGTTACTTCTAAAGTATAGTGAATTGCATAATAAACAAGATTAAGAGACAATTAACCACTAGCTAGCTGCTAGATAAATGTTTGATTTTAAGGTAAACCTATGAGTATAGAATACAGTGAATTAGATGACTTCTTAAAAAGAAAAATTGATGACGTTTTTTTATTAGAGGTCAGAGCCGATGAGCGCGCCGACAAATTATCTGTTGTGACCCATGAAATACAATCCGCCAATGAGGCAAAAATGTCTGAGTTCATCGAGACTATGCAAGATAAAATGCAGGATATGAAAAGCGTGACGGATAAAATAAATGAAGCTTCCGAAACGGTCGAGGGCTATATGGCTGCTTGTAGCGGGCATGCCAAAACGGCATTTTGGCTGTTTCTGGTTTCTTTTACTCTATCTGTATTGATGTTAGTCGGTACGATATTTTACTCTCAGCATATTCATCGTAGTTTAAGTGAAGCAAAAGCGGAGCTGGATGAAGCTAATACAGCATTGCACGACAAACCACTTTTTTTAACCTCCGATGGTAGTATTGACCGCAAAAATGGTGAGTATGTTCGCATTATTCCAGAGTCACAAACGACTCTGCGAAATACCAGTACGGGTAAATCTTATTCAGGAGTTTATGCGGAAGTTTGGCATAAAGAGGATAAATGATAGACAAGCCTTTTAATAAAAAAGCAACAAAAGAGCTGATCAATGAAATAGAAGGCTGCTTAGGGAAAAATGGTTGTGGCTATGGCGATAAAGCGGATGCTGAATTAGTTATAAGAATAAATACAGCAGAGCTAGACCGTAGATATAACCGCTGGACTCAGCTTTACACGTCGATTATCAGCGCACTGATTGGTGCTTTGTTGGGTGCGTCTGGTACTTATATCGTGGTTAAAAACATCATAAATATCCATTAAAAGTAAGGACGGCGATTTGAGTAACGAAGAAAAAACATCAGAAAAGCAGCAGAGCAAAAGTGCAGCTATCAGTCAAAAAATGCAAAGTGTAGTGAGGCAGCATTTTAGCGATGCCGTCAATACGATTATGGAAACAAAAGCTGATACGGTGAATTTGCCGGAAGAGCGGCCCGCACTAGATAAAAGTGCTCAAATAGCTGAAACACCCGACTTATCCAATATAGCTAGAGAAATACGGCGAAAGCCAGATAATTTAGCTCAGCAGAAGCTAAACGCCGCTATTGAAAAAGATTTGAATAAAATTCAAGAGAAGACGGGCTTAAAAATCAGTATGCAACTTCAAGCAGGGGAAAAAGGTGTTTATCGAGGTATGCATGAAGTGGCGGGCCGCTCTTATGGCTTAATAGAAAAAGCAGACGGTACGGCTAAGCTTATTCCTGCTCGTCACCTTGAATGTCGAGAAAAAGGCAAAACGGTTCAAATTGAAAAGCGGTGCTTTGGAATAGCCAAGGAAATATTCAAAGGTGTCGAAGATGGAAGCAGCAAATTTAAAGACAAAGGTCGTTATTTGTAAATCCAGAAAAAATCGAGAGAGCATTACCAATTTGTTGTTTGCTGAATAAATCGATATTTAGCTGTCCCATTTTCGATTATCCAAGGATCTATCCCTTGAGATTCTATTTGCGGATACATACGATAGCTAACAACAAAGCTATGCATAAAGTTAAAAAACCTATTATTTCTTTTTTCTATACCCGCACTATTTAAGTTAATATCTTTTCTAATTGCAAATAAAAGGTCATCTACTGCAATAGAAGGGGCGCTATATTTTTCTTTTAAAGAATCGAGCAAAAATCTAGCTATTTTTTCATGGTCTTCAACCTCATTAGATATTTTAAGCCCATTTTCTAATGGGATGCTTCCTTCTGTTGCATAACTGATGAACTTATTGGAACAATCGATGTTATCTACTACTTTGTACTCTATGCTTCTATCGTCAATACCAGCTTTATATACAAGAATATATTCTTTTTTAGATAAAAAATACGCTGTCGCTATATTAGCAAAAGTAAAATTATCCATTTTTACGACGGTGGTAGTGGGTGTGCTGTTGTTAATAAACCGTTGCATTAAATCATTTTCATGGAAGCGACGTAGTTTGTTTAGAACGTTGCTAGACGCAAATGCCTGTAATCTATTTGAGGCTTTAATGAATTCTATTAACCCATCCTCTGTCCTATTTGCTAGATGATCTGAAAGTTTTAGCATAAAATCTTTATAACGCTTTATTTTCTCTTTTCTAACTTCCGCCTCTATTTCTTTCTTTTTTGTAAAATAGAATGAGAAACCACCGCCACAAGCCAAAATTAATGCTGCTTTTGTTTCTGAGGCAAATCCACAATACCAAGAATAAACACTTTTTATGCCAAATAAAAGGATAGCTTCTGGATGGGGAAAACTATATGTAATAAGAAACATCATGCTGAAAGTTAAAAACCCAAAGAA
>CBFGYT010000212.1:0-3230 GCA_965653065.1 uncultured bacterium
ATTAACTAAAAAATTTAATAATACGCCGGTCGTTAATGGCATTGATTTGCAAGTGGCTGAAGGCGCTATCTTTGGTTTTTTAGGACCCAATGGCAGTGGTAAAACGACGACGATCCGCATGTTATGTGGATTATTAACACCAGATAGTGGCGTCGGTCATTGCTTAGGATTGAATGTTGCTACTCAATCACGTGCTATTAAAAAGCAAGTTGGTTATATGACGCAAAAATTTAGTTTATATGAAGATTTAAATGTAGAAGAAAACTTAGATTTTATTGGTATGGTGTATGGCGTGGATCGCCGTGCCGAGCGCGTGAAAGAGGCTTTAGATGGTTTAGGACTTTATGATAGACGCAAACAATTAGTGGGTACTTTATCAGGAGGGTGGAAACAACGTGTGGCGTTATCTTGCGCGGTATTGCATGAGCCTAAATTGCTATTATTAGATGAACCTACCGCAGGGGTGGATCCTAAGGCCCGTCGAGACTTTTGGGATCACGTACATTATCTATCATCACAAGGAATTACCACATTAGTGGCGACTCATTATATGGATGAAGCAGAGCGATGTACTGATTTAGCGTATATTGCTTATGGAAATATTTTAGTGAGAGGAACACCACAAGAAGTGGTGCGTAAAACGAAGTTATTTACCTGGGAATTAACGGGCGAAAACATTCATAGTTATACAGAAGCATTACGCCAATATGCTTTTCTTGGTCAAGTCAGTAGCTTTGGCGATACTTTGCATGTGAGCGGTTATGAGCAAACGCAAATGAGAGAAGTATTAGAGCAATTTTCTAAAGAGAATAAATTACATTTACAAGAGATATCACCGCGATTAGAAGATGTATTCATTTCTCTTACGACCAATGAACCTAAGGATGCAGTGCATGGCTGATACTCATTTTACAGATTCTTTCATTCATCGCTTATGGGCGATGCTGCAAAAAGAATTTATTCATATGCGCCGTGATAAAGTCACCATAGGGTTAATTCTATGGATCCCAGTGATTCAATTAATTCTATTTGGCTATGCAATTAATACGAATCCTAAAAATTTGCCTACGGCATTAGTTGTGGGTGATAATAGTCCGTATGTACGTGCTTTTGTGACTGGTCTGCAAAATACAGATTATTTCAAAATTATCTCTATTTCTAAAAATGAAGCGGAAGCACATGATTTGTTACGTGAAAATAAGATTTTATTTGCTTTTTCTATCCCCCCCAATTTTACACGAGATTTATTACGTGGGGATAAGCCGCAGATCTTAGTGGAAGCAGATGCCAGCGATGGGGTAGCGATTGGTCCAGCGATGCAAGCTCTGAATGCACTATCAAAAACGGTATTTAACCCGCTGTTAATTGGCGGGACACAGAACTTGCGTTATCAACAACCGAGTTTTCAGATCATTAGCCATCCTTTATATAATCCAGAAAATATTACACCGTATAATATTATCCCGGGGTTATTGGGTGTGATTTTAACGATGTCGATGATTACGGTTACAGCACAAGCGATTACACGCGAGATCGAACGAGGAACGATAGAAGGACTATTGGCAACACCGATTAAACCTAAAGAAGTGATGTTTGGCAAAATGATCCCTTATATTGTATTGGGCTATGCACAAGCTATTATTATTTTAATCTTAGCCGCACTATTATTTCAAATCCCTATGCGCGGCAGTTTATCTTTATTACTAGTTTGTATTTTCCCATTTATTATTGCTAACTTAGCAATGGGGTTGTTTTTTTCAACCTTAGCGAATACACAATTGCAAGCCATGCAGATGACATTCTTTTTCTTTTTACCCTCCATTTTATTATCGGGTTTTATGTTTCCTTTTTATGGTATGCCAGCATGGGCTACTTTTCTCGGGGAAGGGCTACCATTAACACATATGCAACGCATTGCGCGGGGTATTTTATTAAAAGGTAATGGCTTGATACAAGTATGGCCGGATATTTGGCCTATGCTATTATTTGCAGTGGCAACCATGTTTTTTGCGACGAAACGCTATAGACAGACGCTGGATTAATTTTGAGTATATTGGGTATATAGTCACCGCATTTAAAATTGCAGATTTTCGTTTGCTTTGTTATGAATTGTCATCCCCGAGCAGGCGGGGATCCAGGAATAAGCGACGAATGGTGCTATTTTCACTGGATTCCCGCGTGTGCGGGAATGACATCTTAAAAGATCATCGCTTATGCAAAGTCAAAGCCATTTTAAAAAACCGCAACTCAAGGTGCGATGACTATATACAACACTCGTTAGAAAAATGTATTTTCCTACCCTTTAAAATCTTGCGCACGCTCTAACTCTTCAGGCGTATTGATTTCCAGCGTTCTATAAGGGGTGTAACACACTCTGATTTTGTGGCCATTTTCCATGGCACGTAATTGCTCTAGCAATTCCGCTTTTTCCAGTGGAGTTTGTGGCCAAGTCGTATATTCTAATAAGAAATCACGTTGATAAGCATAAATACCCATATGATGTAATACTTTTAATTCTGCTTTTTCATCGCGATGATACGGAATGGGAGAGCGTGAAAAGTAAATCGCATCCTCATTTTTATCGCAAATGACTTTTACGATGGAAGGATCGTGATACTCTGTTTCAACAATTAAATCATAGGCTAGTGTCGCCATTTGCGGAGGATTATTCTTGCGAAATGGCTCTATTAGAGTTGTTAACATTTCATGACGAATAAAAGGCTCATCTCCTTGCAAATTGATGACAACATTATAGTCAGATAATTCTTTGGCGACGAAAGCGACGCGATCAGAGCCTGTTTGACAACTTTCTGGAGTCATTACCACTTCTCCGCCCACTTCTTCAACGACCGCTTTAATTTCAGCATTATCGGTAGCAACCACCAATCTATCAACCCCTGGACTGCCTTTAGCTGCAAGATAAGTCTTTTGAATTAAAGGTTGCCCCTGTAATAACAATAACATTTTCTTAGGTAAACGCGTAGAACGTAATCTAGCGGGAATAACACATAAAGTTTTCATATATAAAGCACCTCGGTAAATAATTTAATTTGTTATACTCTATGTACTTGCGGATGCAAAGTTCAGTTAGTATTGTCATCCCCGCGCACGCGGGGATCCAGTGAAATTAGCACAAATTGTCGGTTATTCCTGGATCCCCGCGTGCGCGGGGATGACAGTTCGAGGACACGATAACCTATGCTCGCATGTTGAGCGGCATTATAACACAT
>CBFGYT010000213.1:0-3218 GCA_965653065.1 uncultured bacterium
TAATGGATATGGCAGGTGATCAATTTCATCGAGGAATTATTTTATATACCGGCGATAAACTCATCCCATTTGGGCCCAAGTTGTTAGCGCTTCCAGTCAGTTGGATTTATTGAGACACTCATCCAAAAGCTGAAAATCAACCACCTGATGGTTGATTTTCAGCTTTTCAAGCACACTATTTAAAAATCTAAAGTGATACTTTAAAAAATACACCAAAATTTAAAGTATCACTTTAGATTTTCTGGTTTTAGCAAGGTTTATTCAGTGATTAGTACAATGGAATCTTGAGAAGTTTTATCAAGAGAAATGCAAATCTTGAAGATGCGAGATTTAATACAGAACATGAAAGTTGTCATCAGGAGCGAAGCTTTGCTGCAATCCAGTGAATAATCTGCAGAACTGAGGTCAATTCACTGGATTGCAGCAAAGCTTCGCTCCTCGCAATGACGGGATCCAGATAAAATCTGGCATATACCTATCTAAAATAAAAATGAAACTCTATGGCCTATTCTTTCGCTGCTTTTTTATCTTTCGCTTTGGAACCGACTAATTTTTCTTTAATACGCGCAGCACGGCCCGTTAAGCCACGTAAATAATACAATTTAGCGCGACGCACATCACCACGACGGATTAATTGGATGCTATCTAATAAAGGGCTATACGTTAAAAATACGCGCTCTACACCTTCACCATGAGAAATTTTTCTAACGGTAAAGGAAGAATTTAAACCACGATTACGCTTAGCAATAACGACGCCTTCAAAAGCCTGTACACGCTCGTTGGAGCCTTCTTTTACTTTCACGTTGACAATTACGGTGTCGCCTGGATTAAATTCAGGAATAGATTTATTTGTCGTTTGTGCGATCTCTATTTGTTGGATTAGTTTACTCATCTTCATCTCCTATTTCACTGTCTTTTAATTCTGCCAAAATGGCTAATTCTTCTTTACTTAACGTTGCCGTTTGCAATAAATCGGGCCGCTTCTGCCAAGTTCGCTGTAATGCCATCTGATGGCGCCAACGAGCAATGGCTTGATGATCGCCTGATAATAATATTTCGGGCACTGCAATACCGTTTTCTATTTCCGGTCGTGTGTAGTGTGGATATTCCAATAAGCCTCGATTAAAAGATTCTTCAGCCATCGAGTCACTATCCCCCAATACACCGGGAATAAATCGCGCTACCGCATCGATCATCACCATGGCAGCCAATTCACCACCACTTAATACATAATCACCAATCGAGCATTCTTCATCGACCAACGTAGTAATAACGCGTTCATCTATGCCTTCATAGCGGCCACACAATAACACTAAATTATGCGTAGCGAGTTTCTCATGTAATTCTTTTACCACCGGCTGTTTTAATACGCGGCCTTGTGGCGTTAAATATATCACCCAATTGGGTTTATCGCGTTGTGACTGAATTGTTTCAATCACGCGGCGTAATGGTTTTACCATCATCACCATTCCAGGGCCGCCGCCGTACGGTTTATCGTCGATAGTGCGATGCTTGTCGTCACTAAAATCACGCGGATCCCACAGAGTGATAGTCACTAAGCCATTCTTAATCGCTCGTCCTAATACGCCATGTTGTAATGCGGCGAACATATCAGGCAAGACACTAATGATATCCACATTCATTGGAAATCAGCATCCCAATCCACAATGATTTTTCGCTCTGTCAATAAAACGTTTTTGACAAAAATATCTTTAATCAGTGGGATTAAATATTCTTTTTCACCGGTAACGACTAATAATTCATGGGCGCCACTGTCTACAAACCCTTGTACGCTTCCTAAGACTTGATCCGTTACCGTGACCACGGCAAAGCCGATTAAGTCTTGTAAATAGAATTCATGCCCTTCTAAGGGGGCAAATTCTTGGCGCAAAACAGCAATGTCTTGGCCTGCTAATAAGCGTACGGTTTCAGGGGTATCAAACCCGTCTAAATGTACAACCCAACCGTTACCATGCGCGTTATGCGCATCATGGCACAACTTTTGCCATCCTTTGGGGCCTTGCCAATACCAATCGGTATAAGTGAATAAATTCTCTTCTGGCTCACTAAAGGATTGCACTTTAATCCAGCCCTTGACTCCAAATGACGAACCAAAACGACCAATGACTATTTTTTGCTCTAAATCGATTTGATTCATCTTGGCAACTCTTTTAGGCCGCTGCCTTCATTTCTTGATTGCCATTTTTAGCATATTCTTTAACCAACATTTTGACGCGATCACTCATTTGTGCGCCAGTAGCCACCCATTTCTCAATAGCAGCCGTATCAAGGCGTAAGCGGACTTCTTGTCCACGGGCAATAGGATTAAAAATGCCCACACGCTCAATTAAGCGGCCATCACGAGGACAACGACTGTCGGCAACTACAATGTGGTAAAAAGGACGCTTTTTAGCACCGCCGCGGGATAAACGAATAACAACCATGGTGTTTCAACCTCTATAATTATAAAATAGTCCGATATTTTACTTAAATTTATCGAAAAAGGGAAGGGGGGAAGCCGTTTTATTCTATACAATTAATGAAAGAATACTCAGAAGATATTCTGAGTTATTATTGTCCAGCTTGCGGAGGGGTAGCGCTTCTTGACTAAAAAAATTAATTGTATTCGCCTGAAATTGACTAGATTCAGATAGAATCTTCTCGTTATTAGAGCTTTTTTGATTTTCCTCGCCAAAAGATAATCGTTTTTTAGCTTTACTGAGGTCGGAGGCGGATGGCGGCTCTCTATCATTTTGTCTTTTACAATGTGGTTTAATGTCCGGTACGGGGCGTTGTATCCTAGTTACCACCGTATTATATAATTCACGAAAATAGTTTTTATCTTTTCTTTTACTCAGTTCTTGATCTGAAATAGTTGGGAAATCGATTGTAAACCCCTTATCCGTCACTATTTGCATATCGATTTTTTCTGCAATATGAGTGTAGCCCGTTAAAGAGTGGGGTTTTAGTGTGACTTTGGCGTTGAGCTGTAACGAGGCACAGATCTTGTTACGTAATAATTCCTTTGCAATTTGCTCATAAATAATCATGAGACTATTAAAGGCCCAGCTGCCAATGACAATATTATTTAGAGTCTCTTTTCCCCCCGAGCTATGAGATTGTATATGTAGGAATTCAGCATGATCAATATCGGGTGCTAATTGCTGTGCTGAAAAACCACCGAATATTACGCTATGGATAGCTCCTATCCTTGCACA
>CBFGYT010000214.1:0-3192 GCA_965653065.1 uncultured bacterium
AATGTTCTTGCGCCGGGGTGGTTTATTACCGATCTGAACAGAACACTATTTGATAGCGAACAAGGAGAAAAGATACAACGTTCTATTCCTATGCAACGTGCAGGGAAGATACCAGAATTATATGGTGCATTGTTATTACTTGCGTCTGATGCCTCTCGTTATATGACGGGAAGTGTGTTACAAATAGATGGTGGGTATGCCAGTAATCATATTGTTTTATAAAAGTAGGGAAGTAAAGACATGTCCGAACATGAAAAAACAACTATCAGTTCAGCAGAGCTAACTGCTAATTATCGTTGTGCATTTCCAGAAATAAGTGGTGATACGGTTAGTTCGCTATTGTCTAGTGAACAAGGTAAAAAGTTAGCTGAAGATTTCATCGCCAGATATAATTATCCATTGGTGCAACGTAAGATCAGCGCTTGCGCGGGGTATTTTTTAAAGGAAGTGACTCGCTTAATTCAGACTGGACACTATGATGCTATTATTTCATTTGCCTCGGGATTGTCGCTATTAACCTACCGAATTGCACAAGAAAACCCTAATTTTGAAGGGGACTTCTTAGATACTGATCTTGATTACATGATCAATGAGCGTAATAAGCGTATAAAAAATGTTGTTAGTAGTGCATTAGATCTTGATATTGTTAAGAAGTTGCATACGAAGACATTTGATATTGAGCAAGCTTATCGTGAGGGAGTCCCTTTGAAAGAAGTATTCTCGCAATATAAAAAACCAATTTTCATTTTAGATGGCGTATCTTATTTTTTAAGCTATGAGTGTGTCAATTGGTTTATTGAACAAATAGGGGACTATAGATATTCTGCATTTTCCTTATATTACTGGCCAAGCGATATGTTTGAGCAGAGCCAGCTTTTTTCTACTGTTTTTAAAGATTTAAATAAAACGATGATAAAAGAAGAGTTAAGAAGTTTTTGGGATAGAAAAACAATAGAAAAAGTAAAATCATATTTTGATGTTGTAAAAGATCAGAGCTTGGCTGAAGTCGAATTAGATCTAGTTAAGGATCCTACACAGTGCCAATTACTAGATGCGAATTATTTTTTCCCCGTACGGTTGCTTACCGCAGAAAATAGTAATAGAAAAGCATAAATCGGAGAGTCTATGAAAGAAGTTTATTTTGTTGCAATAGAAGAGGATGCAGCATTAGAAGACTTTAGAGATAGAGTAAAACTATATTTTTCAAAGGAATTAGTGAAATCTGAAGTTTATCCTTCGTTGCAAGAAGCGAAAATATATACAGAGAAGTTGTTTTTAGAAAAATTCTTATCGGAAGGGCGATTTATTACTGGACATCATGTTGCATCTATCAAAGAAAGACATACTGACAATGTGGTTGGAACGCTTTGGTATACCGAGAATTTTATCAATAGAAATCAAGAAACAGTTGCGAGGATCTGCTATTTAGAAATACAAGAAGCAATGCGTCATCAAGGATATGGTGCAGCTGCTTTACATCATGTCATTCAGCAGTTGCTAGCAGTAAAGATCAAAAAACTGACTTTGAATGTTTTTGCAGATAATCATTTTGCTATTCATTTATATGAAAAAAATGGATTTTCTATTGTATGGACAGATGGAAAAATGTGTGAAATGGAGAGATGAAATATAAAAAAAAGAGCATAATTAATTTTTAATTGACTATTCATTGTTCTCTCAAGTTATCTTCATTATTTTAGAAATTAAATGCTTGCTTTTTAATTCCATAAAGGATACTATATTCGAAATGATTGGGCCTATTGATATTTTATTTCGACAAATGAAATGTCACAGATTCAACTGTTCTAATATTTTCTAATGGAGAAGAGTCATGAAAAAGTCTATCGTTTCTATTTTCTTGGCAATGGGCGTTGCTTGTACTGCTTTTGCGGCTGATTTTAGTGGGCAATACAATTGTCATCTGGTTGATCACAGTGATGGTCCTTTTGATGCAACGTTGACGTTAAAATTAAATCCTGATGCAACGTTCGAAAAGACAGGCTATGCCAGTTATGATATTCAATTCAATGTCACAGGGATCCCTTATCCTTATACAGGAATTGCGGCAGCCAGAGGCAATGATTTAGCGCTTTATTTTGAGAGCACAGGCGATAAAAAAGATCCGGATGATCGTGGCGTGGGGATTGCATCCATTGTTGCCGATCAAGATAAATCTGGGAAAGATGTGGTCAGCATTCATAAATTCTATTATGAAAAATCCTACAAAGGAAAGAGTAATTATGGATTTGAGGAATGTACTAAGGTGTCTTAAAGAAGAGTAAGCTATACTTTGTACTGCTAACTTAAGTGATGATAGTTAGTAACCGTCATTGCGAGGAGCGTAGCGACGTGGCAATCCAGGGGATAAACTGCAGAATCGTGAGCTATTCGCTGGATTGCCACGTCGCTACGCTCCTCGCAATGACGACTTTCATACTCCGAGCCAATTTTCGTATTTCGAGGCAACTTTCGTATTTCAAATTAAAATCAGTATAAGAAACTATTTGCTCTCTAATATTTCATTTAAAACCGCAAATCCATTCATAGTGCAGGGGCAACCCGTATAAACCATGATGTGTCGTAAAACACCGCCAATATCTTCTTTAGAAAGCAGATTATTTTCTAAAATAGTAGAGAAGCGTAACTGAGTTGCGCTATTGTCGCCTAAGGTAGCGACACAACCCACATCAATTAAAGCACGATCTCGGCTGGTTAGAAGAGAACTATTCTCTGTAGTAGGAGCCCATACTATTTCTTCAGTTGTAATACCACTCTTTAATATTGTCAAAGCAGGATCAACATTGCGAATATACTGGGAGTTCTGCATATAATTTAAAATATCTAAAAATTGTTTGACTGTTCCACCCACATGAAAAAAGCCTTTTAAATGAATCGTTAATTGTTCTTCTTTATTTAAAGTAGTTAAAGCAATTAGTGTTGTCATGCTTTTTTCTAATAAGCTTAATGGCGGTAACTGCCATAAGACATCATACACAAAAGTTTGCACATAATGATTGAACCAAGGATCAATGTCATGACAACGCGCAGAAACTTTTTGTGCTTCTTCTTCACCGTAGAGAGTAGATACCATGGCGGAGATGGGCGCTTTTTCTAATGTATTTGGATTGTTTAGAGTAAAATCATTATTATTCATAGAGATAAGCCTATTTTTTAAGTTTTAATGGTAATGAT
>CBFGYT010000215.1:0-3187 GCA_965653065.1 uncultured bacterium
TTTTCTGGTTCTCCATGCACAGAGATGACAGCACTAGGCCTTTACTTATTATCAAGTTAGAATGAAATATTAAAAATTTCAGTCGTACTAGAACATCTTAAAACCCATATAATATGGAGTAAAAAATATGAGTTACTATTATGCCCTATTTAAGAAAACGGCAAATGCGGTTGAAGTTGAATTTCCCGATCTCGCAGGCTGTGTCACTTTTGGTAAAGACTGGGAAGATGCATTAATACAAGCAGAAGATGTTTTAGCTGCTTGGTTAGCGCACGCTAAAAATGCTTATATCAAAAAACCGTCCAAACACGATGAAATACAAGTGACATCAGGCGAATTAGTACCGATTACTGTCAATAAACAAATCATAGAATCTTATCAAGAGTTAAAACGATTTAATGTTATTTTTCCCAGTAAAATACTAACTGCAGTAGATACCTTTCGTAAAAAAGTGGGTTTAAAACGCTCGACATTATTGCAAAAAGCCGCTGAAGAATATCTGGCCCGGCATGAGATTCATTTATAGACCTAAGTATATGATTTAGCAGAAAAAAGTAATAAAGCACCCCTCCATCATAATACAACTTAGTATTAGCAAACGTTATTAAATCTCGTCATTAAAAATAAAATAATAATATGCATAATTAATTAATATTTTGTTAATAATCAATTGATATAATTTGTTTAATTAATAACTATTATTATGAAGGTATCAACATGTTATATTATGAAACCCTGGGTTTTACGAATAATAAACCGACAGATGAAGACATTAAGAAAGCTTATCTCAGACTAGCTAAAAAATATCATCCTGATAAAGACCCAAATAATCCTAATGCTGAGAGTATGTTTAAAAAAATTGGTGCGGCTTATGCCTATTTAACAGATCCAGATAAACGAAATAAATATGATCGCTTCATCAATCGTGGATATAAACATGTTGCTAATACCGAAGGCGAATTTGTGGCTGCTCCTGTATTTGAGAAGCCGCTTCAACAACCTCATAGAGCTAGACCTCACGCAAGCAGCAGACGCCAACAGGGTCGTCCTGCTGAATCGCACGCAAGAAGTGAATATCCACAGGCTCAAGCGCCCTCTAGTAGTTCAAGCAACCAACAACCAGAAACTATATTTGAATGTTTAAAGCCTACTAGGGGCAATTTACACAATAAGCATCGAATACCTAGTTTAGCAAAGTTCATCAAGAATAAAGAATATTTAACTAAAGATGAAAATGGAAACACAGCACTTCATTTTATTATTAAAAAATTATACGATGAAAAGATAGACTTAGATATATGCTTTAGCATGATTAATATTCTCATTACGTTACTCTCTTCTGACGAAAGTAGTATTAGTGACGATGACTTAACAGCTTACTTAAATGAAAAAGATAAGGATGGTAATGGCCCTTTAGACTTGTTGCTACAAGCACAAGACTTACCGCACATAAACAGCGGTGATTTAACTAGACTTATCGCTAGATGTAAAGGTTTAGGTGCAACTGCTCATAAGTTAAATGAAAATGATACGCCTAATAAAGAATCTTCTCTCATCAACAAGGCTAACGAAGAACTTACCAGGATAAGAAACAGCGGCTGTGGCTTTTTTATGTCTGCAGAAAAGCATAAAGCTAAAGTAGAGGCTCTAGAAAAAGCGCTTGCTTCTGGAAATAAAGCAGAAATTTCTGACGCACTAAAAATGCATAGAGGTATCATCCCCTGCCATATTTTCGATGCGGAATCAACGAATGCATACAAGCGATAAATGACAAGAAATAACGTTAATATTTTCTTAATATAATGATGATATTCTACCGTCGCAGAAGAGCGGCATAAATCTTAGTCAGGTCGAGTTCGATGTTGATGATATAGATCTAGAAAACATAACCCCTCTAAACCCAAATTTCTAAAGATCTAAATTAAACATTAGGCCTTAGGTGACACAATATCCTTTACACTATCGACAAAACCGGATAGAGAATTCTTAGCCGAGGCCGCTGCTTTTTCGAAACGGCCAAACAAACTAAATGAAAGATCTGTTGTTATCTTAGGTGATGATCTATTCGATTTCATTTCTGGAGATAATTCATTCACCAACTTTTTTGCCGAATCTTGCACTTGCTCTATTCTTTTTTCTTCCCAGAAATTTAACCCTAAACCAGCAGCAAATGACGACACATTCACCGCAAATAATACTTTACCAACAACCGCAGCCGTCGCTAATCCAGCAATCGCGGCTGCAGGTAAAACACCACCGCTAGCAAGACTGGCGACAATCACGGCACTTAAAACAAGCCCTCCGCCAATAGCACAACCACTGATCATCAAGACATTTGCAACTAATTTTCTAGTGGTCGGATCTTTCCATAGTTTTCCACACACCCGCATTAAATCTTTTTTATCGTTGATATCTAAGGGCTCCTCAAGAATATCTTTATAAACAAGTTTAGTAGAACACATTAATCCGGCTGTTAATACGTCAGAATTGCTGCCTGCATCATGACAGGAGGTTACTTCTTCTAAAAACTGACTCGCTGCTTCTGCTGTAGCTGCTGACTTATCGTCTGCTCTTGCTTTCATGGTAGAAACTAGAATTGCCGTTTTATAATTTTCTTCTGCCGTTTTATAGTCAATCGCTGTATCATTATTTTGCAGCGCTTTTAATTTCCCGGCGCAATGATCTTTAGCATACTCTAAATTAAAGAAATTAATTTTTTTGGCTAATTGTGGATCACCACAATAGTGGGCTGCTTCTTGTAATCTTGGACAGTCTTGCCATGTCTTTTCTCCGCGGACAATCGCTAAGATATCGCTATAAATAGTAATAGCCATTTCTGTTGGCAGACACAACGCAGGAGCGCCGTCTTGCAAGTCTAATTTTGTTTTATCTACAATAGCATGCATTTCAACTAAATCTAAGATCTCTTGTAAGAAACTTGGATATACATTTTCGCCAATCAATTTTTTAAAGTTTTCTCTTGCACTAATATAATCTTCTTTCAGTTTGGCATTTTCTTTTTCAGCTTCTTGAATGGCAAGCTCTAGGTTTTTAAAATTCACTCTCGTTACTTTTTTACCGCTTTTAGTGGTGACTTCTTCGACTAATGGTAAACCATACACTTCTAATGCAGGATAAACATAAGGTTCTTTGGTTAAATCGGGCTTATATTCTCGTATTGCTTTTA
>CBFGYT010000216.1:0-3185 GCA_965653065.1 uncultured bacterium
ATACTATTTTAAATGGCATCGATGCTGCTTTTATTACTACTTTAGCTACTATTCTTGTCATTGCTAGGTGCTTCCCTGGCATAGGCCCCGCTTTCGATAAAATAGCCACGGTAATGACTAACTTATGGAATGGCGCTACCATTACGGCTATGGTGGGTATTCTACCTGCAGCACTGCAACATGGTATATCTCGCTTAGAGTGGTTACGTTTAACAATAGATTTCTCTAGCACGGCGTTATTAGCAGCCAATATCACTTTGCAGATCGTATCTTGGGCAGGCGTCGTTGTCGCACCTTTTATACAACCACTAACAAACGCTATTTCAAGTTGGTGTGACACAGCGTCTTATAGTATTTCTTACTATGAAGCTTGGCGAAAAGGCGAAGACACCACAGCGATCAGCGCTTCTCTAAAGAAGAGCGTTTGCTTGGCTGTAGGCGCAACCTTCATCACAGCAGGGTTAATTATTGCTTCCGTGGTTTCTCATGGCGCTTTACCGATGGTATTTCTGGCAGCTAAAATGTGTATCGCTGCTGCCGGCTTGTTTGCTTCTCAGGCTTTATCCGCCTCTAAGCCCGCTGTAGAAACAAAGGACTCTACGCTTACACTTGAAGAGAATATAAAACCAGCGGTTTCTTCTACTGTTACAGCAACACCCATTGTTAATAATACGCCTTCAACATTTTCTTCAATAAAGTATTCTGTAAAGGACTCTGTTTATCGTTTTTTTGATCGTAAATATGCTCAATCTTCCGAAACTCTTGTCTCTACGATTAAGCCCATTGCAACGCCTATGGCCGCGGCGAGTTGATGGCAATTACAAGTTTTCTACTATATTATGCAGCCGCTTAAAAATTATGGAAAAAAACTATTGACACTTAAGACGATATCTACAGGGACGTATTCACGGCGTGTTTGACACAACGTCAGCGATACCGAAAGACGGTTGGGATTAAAGCATTGAATCCACCTATTAGAGAATATGCATCATTAATATATTCGCTTATACCGTTAATTTTCTCGATCCCCCTTGACAGCAAAGCAATTATTTAGCAGAATAGCGTCCACAGATAGCTATTATAAATTGACTATAAAATAATCAATTTTAACTCTATAACGATATATTGGGGTGTCGCCAAGCGGTAAGGCACGGGGTTTTGATCCCCGCATACCCAGGTTCGAATCCTGGCACCCCAGCCATTTAATTCAGGGCTTAGAGTCTGTTGACATTTGAACAGACCCTATCATCAGCCCTTATTAACGTTAACGCACCACACTTGGATAAGGAGCTAACCCGTGCCCAAACTGATGCTATTTACCGGCAATGCCAATCCCGAACTTGCACAAAAAGTAGCGACTCACATTAAAGTGCCCTTAGGCAAAATGAATTTAAGCCGTTTTAGTGATGGCGAAATCATGTGTGAGATTTTAGAGAATGTACGTGGTAAAGATGTTTTTATTATTCAACCTACGTCACAGCCTTCCAATGATAACATCATGGAATTGGTGTTAATGGCCGATGCGCTACGCCGCGCTTCAGCAACACGTATTACGGCTGTGGTGCCTTATTTTGGTTATGCCAGACAAGACCGGCGCGTTCGTTCAGCACGTGTTCCTATCAGTGCCAAAGTAATTGCTGACATGATGGGATCGGTAGGCATTAATCGCTTATTAACAGTCGATTTACATGCTGATCAAATCCAAGGTTTTTTCTATATGCCAGTAGACAACGTCTATGCCACGCCTGTGTTTTTCGATGATTTAAAACAACGCTATGGCAATGATTTTTCAAATCTAACGGTAGTCTCTCCTGACGTAGGCGGTGTGGTCCGCGCACGTGCCGTTGCCAAACGTTTAAACGATGCTGAATTGGCGATCATTGATAAACGCCGTCAAGCCGCTAATCAATCCGAAGTCATGCATATCATCGGTCAAGTAGAAAATAAAGATTGTTTGATTATGGATGATATTGTCGATACTGCTGGAACATTATGCAACGCGGCTAAAGCCTTAAAAGACAAAGGTGCGCGCAGCGTTAAAGCCTATTGTACACATCCCGTGTTATCCGGCAATGCAATAGACACCATTACCAATTCGCCTTTAGATGAATTAGTCGTCACCGACACCATTCCTTTAAATGCAGACGTAAAGCAATGCGCGAAGATCCGCCCCGTTTCTTTAAGCCAATTATTGGCAGAAGCGATTTATCGCGTTAACGAATCAGAATCAATCAGCTCTATGTTTATGGATTAACAACAGTGACACAAAAAAGAGTTATCGTTTTATTATTGGATTCTTTTGGTATAGGCTCAACAGACGATGCGGTGCACTTTGGCGATACCGGCGCTAACACATTAGGTAATATTGCCAAAGCGTGTTTTGAAAATCGCGCTAACGACGACAACGCGCGTCAAGGGCCTTTACACATTCCGAATTTAACCCATCGCGGTTTAGCCAAAGCAGCCGTATTAAGCGCGGGCCATCCTTTAGTCGGATTAAATGACAACACAGCAGTCGATGCACTGTATGGTTTTGCTGAAGAAGTAAGTCACGGCAAAGATACACCCAGTGGCCATTGGGAATTATGCGGTACGCCGGTATTATTTCAATGGGGTTATTTTCCGCCGGAATATCCTAGTTTTCCCGAAGCATTGATTCAAGAGTTTATTGCCAAAGCGGAGATCCCGGGTATTTTAGGCAATTGTCATGCTTCCGGCACTGACATTATGGCGGAACTCGGTGAAGAACATATGAAAACAGGCAAGCCGATTGTCTATACTTCGGCTGATTCCGTGTTTCAAATCGCGGTGCACGAAGAAAGTTTTGGTTTACAACGACTCTATCAAATCTGCCAAATCGCACGTAAATTAGTAGACGCTTATAATATTGGTCGCGTCATTGCTAGACCATTCGCAGGAAAACCTGGCGAATTCAAACGCACTAATAATCGGCGCGATTATAGCATTCCTCCTCCCGCGCCAACGTTGCTGGATCATATTGTCGCAGCTAACGGCGAAGTGATTGCCATCGGCAAGACAGCCGATATTTTCGCCCATCAAGGCATTACACAAACGATCAAAGCCAATAATTTAGATGGCTTATTTGATACGACGCTACAAGCATTAGATCAAGCGCCGGCACAAAGTTTGATATTTACGAATTTTGTTGATTTCGACAGTCATTA
>CBFGYT010000217.1:0-3183 GCA_965653065.1 uncultured bacterium
CTTCGGCAATTTTCAATGCTTCTTTCACTTTTAATTTGCGCGTTTTAGTGCGATCCGATGACATGTTTTGAAACATGCTTTGTAATTGATTGGTCATTTCTTCCATGCCAGGAGGTGCCATGATCTCTACGCTGGAAATAGCAGCGCGCACGTCCATTTCAACTTCTTTGTCGTCTAACTCGCCTTCGCGTAATTTTTTACGAAAGATTTGTCGCGCACTGTCGTCTTCTTCTTGATGAGAAAAATCATCTTTTGCTTTGGGCAACAGTAGATCTAATATACGCTCTTCAGCTGCTTCCGCAGCTTTGTATTTAACTCTGTCTAATTCACGTTGTCGAGTTTGTTTCATAGCAACTTCCGCCAATTCACGAATAATCGAATCCACATCGCGACCCACATAACCCACTTCAGTGAATTTAGTGGCTTCTACTTTAATAAAAGGCGCATTCGCTAAAGTAGCTAATCGTCTGGCGATTTCTGTTTTCCCTACACCGGTGGGGCCTATCATTAAAATATTTTTTGGTGTAATTTCATTGCGTAATTCTTCTGGCACTTGACGACGGCGCCAGCGATTCCGTAGCGCAATGGCGACAGCACGTTTTGCATCGTCCTGGCCAACGATATGTTGATTTAATTCAGCAACAATTTCACGCGTCGTAAGAGTTGGGATGTTTTCTGACATGTAAAAACTCTCGTAATTATTCTATGGTTAATTCTTCAATCGTACGATTGTGATTGGTATAAATACAAATATTAGCGGCAATCGCTAAACTTTTTTCAACGATACTCTTTGCATCTAGTTTGGTTTCATCCAATAAAGCGCGTGCTGCGGCTTGTGCATAAGGGCCACCAGAGCCTATGGCAATTAAATTGTCTTCAGGCTCGATGACATCGCCATTACCGGTAATGACTAAAGAATACTTATTATCGGCAACGGCTAATAAAGCCTCTAAGCGACGTAATATACGATCGGTGCGCCAATCTTTGGCTAATTCGACAGCAGCGCGCATTAAATGACCATGATATTGCTCTAATTTCGCTTCAAATTTTTCAAATAACGTAAACGCATCGGCTGTGCCGCCGGCAAAGCCCGCTATGACCTTATTATTGTGTAACCGACGCACTTTTCGTGCATTGTGTTTCATCACCGTTGGCCCTAGAGTCACTTGACCATCACCGCCTATGACGACTTGATTGCCTCTGCGCACCGAGACTATGGTGGTTCCACAATATTGTTGCAAGGTAAGCTCCTCGTTGTATTACAAAATGAATAGATGGGGGCGAGACGGGGAAAAATCAAGGGCACGCATTTTCGGCTAAATATTATGCAAATTGGAGAGGGATTACAAAAATGCTTATCGTTCGATCTGTCCCCCATTCGCATGTAACACGGCACCATTAAAAACAGGATGCTGTGCTGCAACAAAAATAGCATCGGCAATTTCTTGGGCGTTTAACAAGCGATGTTCACTTTGAATTTGCGCCAGTTGCGCTAATAAGGTTTCATCATTGTGTATGCGTTGGCGTAACATTTCCGTATCGGTAATACCAGGACAAACACAACACGTGTGGATCAATCGGCCCACTAAATCTTGACAAGTCGCGCGCATTAATCCGACAATGGCATGTTTACTGACCGTATAAGAGCAGGTATTGGCAACGGCTTTTTCCGATAAGGTAGAGCCAATAAAAACAATCGCCGATTTTTCTGCCATATGCGGTAAAATACATTGGGTTAATAATGCGGGTACCGTGATGTTTAATGTCAACGTATCTTGCCAAGCAGGCGCAGAATAATTTTCTATCGTATCATTGTAGCAAATGCTGGCATTGTGAACGAGAACAATGCGTCGCGGGTGCGATATTTTTTCTGCAAATAATTTTTTTAAATCTTCTGCAGTAACCGTTTTTAAATCGATAGGGATATTATCAACGGCATGAAAATTGAGGGGCGTTCTTGATAGATTAATCACATCAAAATGATGATGTGAAAATAACTCCGCAGTTTTTCTACCGATGCCCTTGCTGGCACCGGTAATGATTAATAAAGGTTTTTCTACTGTCATTTTTCTTCCATATAAAGTTTAGGTAATACATCGGTTGGATCTATGCTTTTTTTGGCTTGCATACGAAATTCTTGATCTAATAGGTTCCATAATTGACTGCCGTGCCAAGTGGTCGCTTCTTTATAGAGTACGCTTTCTAATTCTTGCAATAATTCACGCGTTTGTGATTGCTGGAATTTTTCGGCTAGATCGCCTACCGATAAAACCGTTTCATAAGGCCATAATTCTTTACCGATTGCAACCAGTGCGCTTTTAGCGTCAATGGCATTATTTTGTTGACACGCTTTTCATGACGTCCACCTTCAAATGGTGTTTCCAGAAAAGCTGTTGTTATTTCCTCAGCTGCTGCCGTAGTAACAAAGCGGGCAGGAATGCAAACAATATTAGCATTATTATGCTGGCGGGCCAACTTGGCTATTTCATCGGTCCAGCAAAGAGCAGCGCGGATGCCCTGGTGTTTGTTGGCGGTAATAGCTACCCCATTAGCACTGCCGCAAATGAGAATACCCCATGGAGAGACGCCATCTTCTACAGCTCCACCTACCGGGTGAACAAAATCAGGATAATCTACAGAGTCTGTACTGTACCTACCATAGTCTTTTACCTCAAGACCTTTACTTTTTAAAAGATCAAACCAGTTGTTCATACCGGTATAATAAGAGGTGTCGGCCGTGTTAGCCGTCGTGGCGTAACTGACCATTGCATTAAATGAAGAATCGCTCCCTTGTTTTACGATGACACCGTTCATGCTGCTGCCGCTTGACTGAAGAAAATCAATCTCTGTTTTTTTAAATCCGTAGTTATTCTTGACAAAGTGGTGGTCGTCGTTTTCTGCCAGATAATAAATACCAAAGAACTGTCCGTTCACAAATCCCAGGCAAGGCTCCTGTGCAATGAAGGAAGCATTTGTATTCATGATGGTTTTTTCGAGTGTGGCATCGCGGAGGTGCGCTTTGTGCCAATCATTTCCTGCGTTGCGTATAATCCAGTTGTCCCATTTAGTAATAAAGCTCTTGTCAGGAATAAGCCCGTAATTGATTTCCGCAGTACCCCATTTGTCATCCATTTTTATTTCAAAGTTAGACAGCGCCGGTAATTTTGTATGGGCGCAGTCATT
>CBFGYT010000218.1:0-3182 GCA_965653065.1 uncultured bacterium
ATACGTCCCTGTAGGCTCGGGCGTGGCATCCATGCCACTTACGGTTTGAAACATTGCCAAGCGACCCTTAAAACCTGGAAGATGCTCATTCGTTTATCCTTTATGGTTCTCTATCATTAAACTATTTTCTCAGTATTCTACAAAAAAGTTAGCTCATGATAGGTAGCGCGGGGTGGCACGATGATGGGAGTCCCCCCATCGCGCGCAGCTTGCGAGCACGGTGGGGGTAATCATCGTGACAGGACCCCGCGAACAAGAAGAGAGTGATTTTTAATGAAGGAAAAAACTCTATAAGTTCTTAGCCTGCTCTCCCAAAAACAACCACGTTGATACCACCGTATCAGGATTCAAAGAAATCGCTTCTATTCCTTGCTCCATTAACCATAACGCTAAATCAGGATGATCAGATGGGCCTTGCCCACAAATACCGATATATTTTCCTTGCTTACGACAAGCATCAATCGCCATTTGCAACAACATTTTAACGGCTTTATTGCGCTCATCAAATGCTTGTGCGACTAATCCAGAATCACGGTCTAAGCCTAATGTTAACTGTGTTAAATCATTAGAGCCAATGGAGAAGCCATCGAATAATTGCAAGAATTCATCGGCTAACAGCGCATTGGATGGGATTTCACACATCATAATCAAGCGTAATCCATTTTCACCTCGCTTTAAGCCATGCTCAGCTAAGACTTCAATGACCGCTTTAGCTTCAGCCACGGTACGCACAAACGGAATCATCACTTCTACATTGGTTAATCCCATCTTTTCACGCACGATTTTAACAGCACGACATTCTAAAGCAAAACACTCTTTGAAAGATGGTGCTGCATAGCGCGAAGCGCCTCTGAATCCTAGCATAGGATTTTCTTCTTCTGGCTCATACGCTTTTCCTCCCAATAAATTAGCATATTCATTGGATTTAAAATCAGATAAGCGAACAATCACGGGTTTAGGATAAAATGCAGCACCCAACGTCGCAATGCCTTCAGCTAAGCGCATCACATAAAAATCTACGGGTGAAGGATACGCTTGTGTTTTTTGTTTAATTTCTTTTTGCAACACCGGATCTAATTTATCAAAGTTCAGTAACGCACTAGGATGAATACCAATGGCACGATTAATGATAAATTCTAGTCGCGCTAAGCCAATCCCAAAGTTAGGCAGTTGACAAAAATCAAATGCGCGGTCTGGCGTGCCTACATTCATACAGATCTTAAACGGCAATTTAGGCATATGATCAATGTGAATTTGTTGTCGTTCGAATTTTAATAATCCATCATACACCAATCCATCTTCACCTTCGGAGCAAGACACGGTGACATTACTTCCATCTACAATATCCGTGGTCGCTGTAGAACACCCTACGACCGCAGGAATCCCTAATTCACGCGCAATAATAGCCGCATGACAAGTACGGCCACCGCGATTCGTCACAATAGCCGCGGCTCGTTTCATCACCGGCTCCCAATCGGGATCGGTCATATCGGTTATCAATACATCTCCTGCGGCTACTTTCTCAATGTCCGCCAAGCCTTTAACAACGCGCGCTTTTCCTTGACCAATCTTCTGACCAATACTACGGCCTATGGCTAATACTTTCCCTTTTTCTAATAAGTTAAAGCGTTCTAAATTTTGTTGATCTTGACGACTCTTCACGGTTTCTGGACGTGCTTGCACAATATATAATTCACCCGCAGCACCATCTTTCGCCCATTCAATATCCATGGGACAACCATAATGTTTCTCTATAGTTAAGGCAAATTGTGCTAATTGCGTAATTTCACTATCGGTTAATGAGAATTTTAAGCGTAATTCTTCTGGCACAGATTCGATTTTGACGCGTTCACTGCTATTATCTTGATTGTAAATCATGCGCTGTTGTTTTTGCCCTAAGCGTCGCGACAAAATAGCTTCATACCCTTGTCTCAATCCATTTTTATAAACATAAAATTCATCTGGATTAATACTGCCTTGTACCAACAACTCTCCTAATCCATAATTAGACGTAATAAAAATAATTTCATTAGAACCCGTTTCCGTATCTAGGGTAAACATCACGCCGGCGGAAGCTTCATCGCTGCGGATCATTTTTTGAATTCCGGCAGACAAAGCGACTTCTTCATGGGCAAATCCATGATGCGTACGATATGCAATCGCTCTGTCGGTATAAAGAGAAGCGAAAACTTCTTTAATCTTTTGCACAATTTCATCAAAGCCGTGCACATTTAAAAAAGTTTCTTGTTGGCCGGCAAAAGACGCTTCTGGTAGATCTTCTGCTGTTGCAGAAGATCGCACCGCTACTGTAAAGTCTCCTGATAGTCGTTGTGATAAAACATCATACGCTTGTTTTAATTCTTGCGTAAATTTTTCAGAAAAAGTTCCATTTAAAATGAGTTGTCTTGCCTTTGCGCCTTTATCGGCAAGAGCCGCTAGGTCTTCTACATCTAAGTCTTTTAATAATGCCGCTAATTGTTTATCTAAATTATTATCGCTTAAAAAGTCGCGATAGGCTTTTGATGTAGTTGCAAACCCGGGAGGAACTTTTACACCTAATTGCGTTAAGTTTTGGATCATTTCCCCTAAAGAAGAATTTTTTCCGCCGACGATAGCCACATCATCGCGGCCTAATTTCTCAAAGAAAATAACGTACGGTGTATTCATTGTTTCACTCCTCTTTATTTATATAAAATCACTATCAACATATACTCACAGCAATTGGCTTTTAGGTTAAGCGGCAAGCTCTCGAGCATCAGGAGTGACCTACTCCAGATGATTAGCGCGAGATGAGCGCAGCCAACAACACCTAAAAGTCAAATGCGAAGAGTATCCCTAATCGTTGCCATTCATCACACCAAGCTAACACAGAGTGCACCACTGTTTCACGCTCCTCTTGTTTCGCTTGTGACGACATCGCCGTAATTACCGCGGCGATCGTCTGCTCATTCTGTTGTTGTATCGTATTAAATAATAATGCCGTCCAGGGATCTAATTCTTGCCAATGCACCTGTTCCTTGTCATCCCGATAAATAATGCCTTGCCACGGGCTTGCTCGCAAAGCCAATGGCTGTGCCTCTTTATCCAATGGATACACGGCATAATCATACTGGCAGTAATAAGCCAGTGGCGAACATTGAATGACGCTTAGGGATACTCTTCGCATTTGACTTTTAGGTGTT
>CBFGYT010000219.1:0-3165 GCA_965653065.1 uncultured bacterium
GAAAAAATATCGTCTTTCTATCAAACGCCCCCATTGGGCCCACCGCAAGATGACTATATCAATGCCGTGATAGAGATAACCACATCGTTTTCACCATTAGAATTACTCGAAAATTGCTTGGCTATTGAAAAAAAACAAGGGCGTATCCGTAATGACCGCTGGGGACCCCGCTGTATTGACATTGATATTTTGCTGTATGGGCAAGTAATTTGTAAAGAAGACAATTGCACAATCCCTCATCCCGGAATAGCACAACGTTTATTTGTATTGGTGCCCTTAGTTGAAATTGCACCCGAATTGCAACTGCCCGATGGACAAAGCGTTGCAACACTATTGCAGCAATTTAAGCAAGAAGAAATAGAGACAATACAGAAGGTTTCATAAGAATAGCACTTATATTCTTTTTATTTCGAAATGCAAATTTAAGTTAGTATTGTCGTGCGAATTTAATGTAGGGTGGATTAAGGACATTTGTATGATATGCTAAGAAATATATGAGCTCAATTTTCTGTGGGGTCGTGAGAATATTAAGAAAATGTCCGTATCCACCATTAGAAATAAAGCTTTAACTTCTTAATTATAATGGTGGATACGGACATTGATTGAACTGCGCATAAAATGCCATGCTACAATTCAGCTTCCAATGCTTCTTTTTTATTCCTAGGGCAATGTCCTTAATCCACCCTACATTAGATTTACGTTTCGAAGTGCATTGGATATATACACATTTTACTTCAGCCGGAGCAATAATCAATCTAGTGTCATCTCCGTAACTTCCACTTCATTAGAGCTTACGGCAGTCAACCAATGTTTATAATAGCTCTCTTCACCAGTGACAACTCGCTTAAATTTTTCTTGCAATTTCTTAGTTATTTCACCTCGCTGACCAATACCAATGGAGCGTCCATCGATTTCAGAAACGGCAACCATCTCTACTGCGGTACCCGTTAAAAAAACCTCATCGGCGATGTATAATTCATCGCGTGTAATATCACATTCTACTACTTCTAAATTCTCTGCTCTTGCTAATGTTATGACGCTGGCTCTTGTTATTCCTTCTAAGATAGACTTACGTGTGGGAGTATAAATAACCCCATTTCGTACCATGAATAAATTGGCAGAACTGCCTTCTGCGACTAATCCTTGATGATCTAACATCAAAGCTTCCTCACACCCTAAGTGATTGGCTTCTTGTAACGCCATAATAGAATTCATATAATTGCCGTTCGCCTTTGCTTTACACAAAATACTATTAGTATGATGACGTAAAAAAGAAGTGGTATGCATCTTAATGCCTTTATCGGCCGCTTCGATATTAAAATAATTATTCCATTGCCAAGCGGCGATCATCACTCTACATTCCAGTTTATTGACTTGTAATGATAAAGATTGATCTCCATAAAATATCATAGGGCGAATATACGCTGAAGACATTTGATTAACACTAATAATTTCTCGTTGTACTTGATTAAGTAACTCTTCGCTATAAGGAATAGTCATTTTCAGAATTTTAGCCGAGTTAAACAGCCGTTTAGTGTGATCTTGCAACTTAAAAATTGCTGGCCCTTCTTTAGTTTCGTAACAACGCACACCTTCAAAAGCGCCTACGCCATAGTGTAGTGTATGCGTTAATAATGAAACTTGTGCGTCTTTATTTTCAATGAATTTCCCATCTAACCACATGACTCCCGCTTGCTCATGAAATGTCATCTCTATATCCTCCGCAGTTATAATTGCATAATAATCTTATCAGTAAATTCTTTTGTGCCTAAAGTAGTATCATTGACATTGGCAATATCACGCGTTCTATACCCTTGTTGTAAAGTCTTGAGAATAGCGTTTTCAATTCGTTGTGCGGCACTTTCTAAATCAAATGAATAGCGCAGCATCATCGCCGCCGATAAAATCTGTGCTATTGGATTAGCTACATTTTGATTGGCGATATCGGGTGCTGATCCCCCAGACGGCTCATACATAGCAAACCCTTGTTGATTGATGCTGGCAGAAGGCATTAATCCTAAGCTGCCAGGAATAACACTGGCGGCATCTGATAAGATATCACCAAATAAATTCGCGGTCAGAATCACATCAAATTGAGTAGGTCTAGCAATCAATTGCATAGCACAATTGTCTACTAACATATGCTCTAATTTAACTTGCGGATAGTCTTTCGCCACTTCGGTCACTACTTCGCGCCATAGCTGAGACGTAGATAACACATTGGCTTTATCCACTGAAGTCACTTTCTTAGATCGTATTAATGCCGCTTGAAACGCTTTATGTGCAATAGATGCGATTTGATCTTCATTATATTCGGCAACATCAGTCGCATATCGTTTACCGTCTTTTACAAAATGCCGATGTTCACCGAAATAAATATCGCCAATCAGCTCTCTAAAGATGAGAATATCGACTCCTGCGTCGATAACGCTTGCTTTAAGAGGACAAATATCTTTTAGTTCGGCATAAATTTTAGCGGGCCTAAGATTTGCATTAAAGCTAAATGTTTTACGTAAAGACAATAAAGAATTGGCTTCGCACCCTTTCCATTTAGGCAAATGTGCTTCAGTAATAGGCCCCCCAATTGAGCCAAATAATATAGCATCGGCTTGTTGGCATATTTTTTTGGTTTCTTCGGGAAAATGATTTTGATAATGATCATAAGCAGCGCCGCCTATATACCCTTCTACATAGTTGAGCGTTATAGCTTCTTGAGTAGAGACTTCTTTTAACACTCTTAATGCCTGTGCCATCACTTCGGGGCCAATACCATCCCCCGCTAGTACCGCAATTGTTTTTTTCATGATTATACCTATTTAAATAAATATACTATTTCACTCGAACTTTTTGAAAGAAATTACTATTTTCACTTCGAAATGCGAGATTTAAATCGGAACTCGGCAGTCGTCATTGCGAGCTTGCGAAGCAATCCAGGAGAATAACCCACTATTTTACGACTTATCTCCTGGCTTGCCACGTCGCTGCGCTCCTCGCAATGGCGACATTCATGTTTCGTGTTAAATCTCACACCGCAATGTAATCTCGGTTCTTCTGTTGCTTCTTAAACTCTGCAATTCTATCTTGTTGTTCCAATAAGTAATCCACATCATCTAACCCATTCAAAAAACAATATTGGCTAAAAGGATCTAATTTAAATTCAAAGCG
>CBFGYT010000220.1:0-3157 GCA_965653065.1 uncultured bacterium
GGTGCTAATATTTTAACGCGTAATATGATTATCTTTGGCCAAGGCGCTATTCGCTGCCATCGCTATGTCAATCGTTGTTTACAAGCCGTCAATGAAACCGATAAAAATAAACAATTGACGGACTTCGATGATGCGATCTGGGGACATATTGCTCAAGTTATTAGTTTATGGCCACGTGTCATTTGGCAAAGTTTAACCGCAGGTTGGCTGATTTGGCCTGGACAAATGCAAGATTGGCGCACGTTACAAAAAACAACACGCTTGAGTGCACGCTTTGCTTTTTTAACAGAGATTTGCTTTTTAGTATATGGTAGTCGCTTGAAGTTTTCTGAACGCGTTTCGGCACGCATGGCCGATATTTTTATTCACTTATATGCGATTAGCTGTATTTTAAAATATAAGCAAGAAAAAGAAGATGTTGCTTTATGGTCTTCTCCTATGGCAACCCTATTGAATGAAGCATGTCTTCATGAAAGTTTTTTTGCGATTGATAAAGCCAGCTTTGATTTATTACAACAATTACCTAATCGATTTTTAAGAACCTTTTTAACAGGGCTATGTTTACCTTGGGGAAGAAAGCGTATTGCCAGTAAAGATAAATGGAAAAGAAGTATTGCTCATAAGTTAACGGAGAAAACCGCTTTTGCAGAAAAAGCGGTAAGCAGTCGAATTTATACCAATGGTGAGCACAGTGTATTTGCAAGATTGTTAGAAGTCCATCAAGCCGTTATCACAGCAAAGCCACTCTATGAAAAGTTGCATACGTTACATTACAAAGGACAAATAACAGCACCCTTGTTAGAAAAGGCATTGCGTGAAAAAGTATTAACTGAAAATGAAATAACACAGCTACAAGCAGTAGAAAAAGCAATTGCCGAAATAATTGCTGTCGATGATTTTTCTGCCACAGCATTTTCGCGGCAATAGGAGAAAAGAATGGAAGTCCTTATTTGGTTTATCGCTTTTTTATTAAATTTGTCATTGTTATGGTTTTACAATGCCAGTAAGCAAGTACAGGCTATCTCTAGTGTAATTTTTATTTCCGCATTGTTAGCGTTAACGCATTCTGCTGCTATGACTTGGCTTTACACTGCGATAGTCATTGCCGCAATTTTTACTGTGGTATTCGTTAAACCCATACGCTGTTTCTTAATAATAAAGCCACTGTTTTCTTTATTTCAAAAAAAATTGCCGCGCTTATCTGCTACTGAGCAGCAAGCCATGACAGCAGGCACTATTGCTTGGGATGGCGAATTGTTTTCAGGTCATCCTAATATAGAAACTTTATTATCGTACCCCAAAGCAGTATTAACACAAGCAGAGCAAGATTTCCTAGACGGCTCCGTTGAAAAACTCTGTAGTATGTTAGACCAATGGAAAATACAATATGAAGATGGCGATATGCCAGAAGAAGTTTGGCGTTTTATTAAAGACAATGGCTTTTTAGGATTAATTATTCCTAAACACTATGGCGGTAAAGAATTTTCTGCTTATGCACACAGTCGTGTGATTATGAAAATCGCCAGCGTATCGCCAGTTGCAGCCGTGACGGTCTCTGTGCCTAATTCATTAGGCCCGGCAGAATTATTATTGCATTATGGCACACAACAACAGAAAGACTATTATTTACCACGATTAGCGCGTGGTGAAGAAATTCCTTGTTTTGCTTTGACTAGCCCTGTTGCAGGATCCGATGCAACCAGTATTATCGACAGCGGCATTGTTTGCGAACAAACAATCGACGGTAAAAAAGTATTAGGCATGCGCTTAACCTGGAATAAGCGTTATATTACGTTAGCACCGATTGCAACACTCATTGGTTTGGCGTTTAAGCTCTATGATCCCGATCATTTGTTAGGACAACAAGAAGAGTTAGGCATTACCTGCGCTTTAATTCCGCGCGATACTCTGGGCGTTGACATTGGTCGCAGACATCTACCCAATCAAATGATGTTTCAAAATGGCCCCACGCAAGGGCACGACGTATTCTTACCTTTGGATAACATCATTGGAGGCAAAGAACAAATAGGGAATGGCTGGAAAATGTTAGTAGAGTGTTTGTCTGCGGGACGCGCTATCTCGATTCCCTCTATGAGCATGGGCGGATTAAAAGTGGCTAGTTTATATGGTGGCGCTTATGCAACCATACGACAACAATTCAAACATTCTTTAGTGGATTTTCAAGGCGTACAAGCTGCATTAGCACAATCCTTTGGCGTTACTTATATTGCCGATGCCGCAGAAGAATTGGCGACCAGTTTAATTGCCGAGGGAGAGCGGCCTTCGGTTATTTCAGCGATCCTCAAATATCAAGTCACTGAAATGAGCCGTAGCGCCATTTTAAATACTATGGATATTTTAGCAGGTAAAGGATTATGTTTAGGTGTTAATAATCCGATTACATCCTATTATTTAACCGTACCTATTGTCATTACCGTCGAAGGCGCTAGTATTTTAACACGTTGTTTAGTGATTTTTGGTCAAGGCTTATTTCGCTGCCATCCATATCTTTTGCAAGAAATGACATTAGCGCAAAAAGGAAAAGATAAAGCGACTATTACACAATTCGACACGGTTTTCTTAGCGCACATCAAACATATCTTACATTTGACCGCACGTAGTTTTTGGGGTGGTTTATCTAATGGCAAAATGCTGACTGTCGACAATGATATTCCACTACTGCAAAAGCCATTGCAATCATTACAACGCTATAGTGCCGCATTTGCGTTATTAGCCGACTCTCTGGCGATTTTGTATGGTGGCAATTTAAAGCGTAAGGAATTTATTTCTGGACGTATGGCCGATATTTTAAATTACTTAGTGTGTGTTAGCGCGGTCATTAAAAAATTTCATGATGATGGCATGATGGCGGACGAAGTGCCGTTATTTATGTGGAGTTATGAAAAATTATTTTATGATATTCAAGAAAGCTTGATGGCGATACTAGGTAATTTGCCGTGGTATTTCCGTGTTAAATTACGCAGTATTCTGTTTCCATTAGGAAGACAAGCAACGCCTCCTGGTGATGAGTTAGAAGCAACTCTAGCGGAAATGGGCTGTCAGCCGTCTAAGTTACGCCAACGACTAATTCATGGCGCATATACAACAAGTAGCGCAAATCATCCGAGTGCTAGAATGAATGAAATCCTCAAAGTAT
>CBFGYT010000221.1:0-3151 GCA_965653065.1 uncultured bacterium
CAATATCAAATATTTGTATATCCAACCTATCTTGATTGCGCTCCAGGGCTAATAAAGAATATTCGGGAACTTTTATCCAAGAAGAAGGATCTATCGTTAAAGGCTCTGATGAAATAATAATGCTGTTTTTTTGCGGGTAACCGCGCATTTCATAATGCCCATCTTCTTCAGTATACGCATTTCCTACTGTATACCATAAAGAATGGTAGTCTAAATGAATATGCTCCATATTATCTAGATAGTGGCCGTAATCAATCACATAGCGGGTAGCCACTAAGCGATCCCCATCGGTGATAAATAAATTGATAGGAGAAAATGAAAAAGTAGTATGATCGACTCTAATGCTTCTTAGTATATCTATACTTTCAAACACAGCTTTTATCATGTCATTCAAATTAGGGGTCAATGTTCTTAACCGACTTAAAAACAAAGCATATAACCACTCTGTGTCTGTCGTTCCTTTAATCTGTGAAAAAATTTCTTTCTTTATTTCTTTAGTTAGATAATATTTAATATTGTTAAAATCACTTAAAGCACCATTGTGTGCCAGCGTAACATTGGTATTATCAAATAAGAATGGGTGTAAATTTTGTCGTGAGATAATGTTGCGCATCCCTAGCTGATCTTTTTCATAAGGTAATCCACGCACATGTGCCACCATACATTCGCCTTTTACTTGCGATGCAATATTTTCTAAATTCCTGTCATAAAAAGGCAACTCTACGGATTTAAATAGTAATGGTTTTTCAGTCATGGAAAATTGTTTGCTCCACACGGCTAAACCAAAGCCCGCTAAATTTTGCATGTCATACATATACCGAGGGTCATAGGATTGTTTTACTAGAGACGCATCGGTCTTATAGAGTAGATCTTGCACTGCCACCGATTTTCCCATATACATTAGAACCCTACACATTACTCCCTCCCTGAGTTTGTTTGCTCACGTTATAAATATCTTCTGCATTCATCTGTAAAAATAACCAGTTAATATTGGACATGTGCCGTCCGACAGAAGCCCATAAATAATTCATCAGTTCATTCCATAGTGGAAAAGATTGTTCTTTAATTTTCAAGAGATCTTGTTGTTTTAAATAAAAATAAATGGCATCCTCGCGTGCGATATAGTGATAAGGCATATCTAATTTATCGACATACTCTATAGCATTGATAAGATCACCAGGCCCATAAGTGACTATCTTGATAATTTGATCTCCAGGAATAACAGATTGTATGGCCCCCCACAATAGCCAACATATTTCATTGTTACCTCTTTCTTGTGTCTTAATTTTTTCCCCGCGATAAGCCACTTCTAATTTAATAAATTTATCCAGCAACTCTATATCTTGGCTCGAGAATTTATTAAAAACAGAGCGCATGGATATGACGGCTTTCTTTACTTTTAAAAAGTCTCTTAGCGTTTGAAAATCCAGCATACTCACTTTATTGTTAGAATAGGTTCTTAACAAAGTATCATCATGCCAAGCTTGTTGGTGCCCGGCTCTGGCTGGAATATATTTTAATCGCATTCTACTAAACTCACAACAACGCAATGCGATAGCATGTTTTAGTTGTTGCGCAATATCTGGATGAACAATAGAGATGGTCGCCATGTTTTCGGGGGTTAATAATACGCCTGTCACGTGCTCATTCGCTATTACATTGGCTGTAGATGGATTACTGGAAATGAGACCTATTTCCCCAAATGCATCGGATTCTTTTAACGTAGCAATATCTAATTTTCCACCACCAAAAATTTTTAACTGCACAATAGCACTACCCGATAAAAGGATATGCCACCCTCGATGAGAGGTTGCTTGTGTAATGATATAAACCCCTTTTTCATACGTGAATGGTTGAAAATAGTGCGCCAAGATCTCTATATCGCTCTCTTTCAAAGCGGTCAACGCTCTTACTTTATTGACTATAATTTCTATATCTTGCATGCAACCCGCCTTCTTCTCAAATTTTCCACTGTGCAACAGGCCTATCTTTCTGTTGCTCTACTATATAACTTCCCGTCATAGCAGCCCATTCTCCTGGGTTGTGCGCCATAAATGTTTGCTGCCAATGACTTCCTGTTTGTGCTTTACGCACACGTTCATGAATCACTTCTAAATAATCCTTTATTATAGATTCTTTTATATCTAATGTTTGCAATCCGTCATACGCTAAAGGCAGTAACGTATCTAATATTAACTTTTGCGGTGAAACCTTCCCTAGATTCGGCCAAAATAGGGATTTCTCTAGACCAAACTCCGCGGCGGCATAGAAGTTACTTTTTACTTTAGAAAATGGAAAATGTGAAGTATAGTTTTCAATATCATCGCCAATGGCTTTTGTAAGACCGATCCAAAAAATAGAATTCGCGAGCATATCGATGACTGTTGGTCCTGCAGGTAAACTACGATGTTCAATCCGCACATGCAATGGGCCTTGCTCATATAAACTGATCACCGGTCTATTCCAACGCCAAACTGTACTGTTGTGTAACATCGCATGCCAAAAAGGATCTTTTGCTTGCGAGTTTAATAAAGTTAATAACAGAGGTATTCTTAAGTTTTCTCTAAATAATTCATATAAACTATGGCGCAAATAATGTTCGCCTAAAAAAACGCGGCCTTTTTTAGTAGACTGCTCTGTTAATGCTTCAAATATGCGTATTCTCGTTTCTTGCCATGCTTTACTTTGTAATAAGTAAGGCGAGTTTCCCGCTATCGCTAACACCGGTGCTGTCGCAATATTCCCCGCGTTATAATAGTCTGCAGCCTTCTTTGCAGGAACACGTAAATGGATTTGAAAAGCACTACACGGGCCTATAGAAGCCACTTCACATCGTTCTGTTGGATAATAGACATGATTTAATTGTTCATTTAACAATTGGTAGCGATCTAGTGGTGTCAAATACTTTTCATTGATATCTTTTAGAGTGAACGTAGGTAACGTCCCGATGGCAATAATATTAATCCCATTTTTACGACACACTTGTGCACAACGTCGCCACATTGTTAATAAGTGATGATGCATATTCAAAATACCATCTCCCGCCAAGGGAAAAGCATCCGAATTTAATTCTATCATTGAAGAATATGCTTCGGGAACAATAGATTTTTTATTGATTTGTCGCAATATCTCTAGCGCAATTCGTTTCGGC
>CBFGYT010000222.1:0-3149 GCA_965653065.1 uncultured bacterium
ATAAGAAAGAGCTGTTTTATGAGCGAATTAAGCAAAGAAATTATCCCCGTCACCATTGAAAAAGAGTTAAAACAATCGTACTTAGATTACGCCATGAGCGTGATTGTCGGGCGTGCTTTGCCCGATGTACGCGATGGTTTGAAACCCGTGCACAGACGTACCTTATATGCCATGCATGAATTAGGCAATGACTGGAATAAGCCTTATAAAAAATCCGCGCGTATCGTCGGTGATGTCATCGGTAAATATCACCCGCATGGTGATACTGCCGTTTATGACACCATTGTGCGTATGGCACAACCTTTCTCTATGCGTTATTTATTAGTCGATGGTCAAGGGAACTTTGGTTCGGTCGATGGCGACTCTGCGGCGGCTATGCGTTATACCGAAGTGCGTATGTCGCGTTTTGCGCACAGCTTATTATCCGATTTAGATAAAGATACGGTTGATTTTGTCGATAACTATGATGGCAGTGAAACAATCCCTGCGGTCATGCCAACGCGTGTGCCGCATTTATTAGTGAATGGCAGTTCGGGCATTGCTGTGGGTATGGCAACCAATATTCCACCGCATAATTTAGGCGAAGTCATCGATGCGACGATTGCCTTATTAATGGATCCTAGTTTATCCATAGAAGGCTTAATGGAATTTATTCCTGGGCCAGATTTTCCTACAGCGGGAATTATTAATGGCCGTGCCGGTATTGTCGAAGCGTATCGCACGGGCCGCGGACGTATTTATGTGCGCGCTAAAGTTGAAATTGAAACCGATGCGCATTCGGGCAAAGAAAGTATTATCGTTACCGAATTGCCGTATCAAGTGAATAAAGCGAAATTAATTGAGCGTATTGCCGATCTAGTGAAAGAAAAGAAAATTGAAGGCATTTCCGCATTGCGCGATGAATCCGATAAAGACGGTATGCGTATTGTGATTGAATTAAAGCGCGGTGAAGTGAATGAAATTATTGTAAATCAACTTTACACGCATACTGCCATGCAAAGTGTGTTTGGTATTAACATCGTTGCTTTACAAGAAGATCAACCAAAAACTTTAAATTTAAAGCAAATATTAGAAGCGTTTATCAAGCACCGTCGCGAAGTCGTGACCAGACGCACCTTATTTGAATTACGTAAAGCAAAAGAAAAAGCGCATATTTTAGAAGGCTTAGGCGTTGCTTTAGCGAATATTGAAGAAATGATCGCTTTGATTAAAGCGTCTAAAACAGGAGCTGAAGCAAAAGAAGCGCTATTAGCACGCACTTGGGATCCAGGTTGGGTTAAGCAATTATTAGCCGCCATGGAAGCAGATGTTACGCGACCAGATGAGTGTGCAGCACACGAAGGATTGCACCAAGATCAATACCAGTTATCTCCTGCACAAGCACAAGCGATTTTAGATTTACGTTTGCAACGCTTAACCGGTTTAGAGCAAACTAAAATTCACGATGATTATCAAGAATTAGTGAAAGTCATTATTGATTTAATGGATATCTTGTCGTCGCCTGAGCGATTAAGACAAGTGATTAAAGAAGAATTGTTGGCTGTGAGAGAAGACTTTGCCGATAAAAGACGCACCGAAATTATTGGTGCACAAGAAGATATTACCATTGAAGATTTGATCACCGAAGAAGATGTTGCCGTGACGTTATCTCACGAAGGCTATGTCAAAGTGCAATCGCTAGATAATTATCGTTTGCAGCGTCGCGGCGGGCGTGGTAAAGCCGCTACCAAGATGAAAGAAGAAGATTATATTGAAAAGTTATTGATTGCTAATACGCATCATACTTTATTGTGTTTTTCCAGTCGCGGTAAAGTCTATTGGCTGAAGACCTATCAACTGCCGGCAGCACAACGTACTTCGCGCGGTAAGCCAATTATTAATTTATTACCGTTAGAACAAGATGAACGTATTCAAGCGATTTTACCGATCAGCGATTTTGCGGCTGATGTGGCGGTGGTAATGGCTACGCGTGATGGTTTAATTAAGAAAGTGCATGTCGAACAATTCTCTAGACCCAGAACCAGCGGTATTATTGCCATTGATCTAGTCGATGGCGATAGATTAGTGAATGCAGAACTAGTTACGACGGGTCAAGAAGTCATGCTATTTTCCGATGATGGTAAAGCCATTCGCTTTAATAGCGATGAAGTGCGTTTAATGGGGCGCAATGCACGCGGTGTGATGGGCATTAAATTAAAAGACGATGCCAAAGTGATCGCGCTATTAAGCTTAAAAGAAGGCGGCACTATTTTAACAGCGACTGCAGAAGGCTATGGTAAACGCACACCGGTAGAAGAATATCGTGCTACGGGCCGACATGGTATGGGGGTGATTTCCATTATTGTCAATGAACGCAATGGTAAAGTTGTCGGTGCTTGTCAAGTATTGCCGGGCGATGAAGTAATGTTAATCTCCGATCAAGCGACATTAGTGCGTACGCGCGCCGATGAAATTTCGCAAGTAGGGCGTAATGCGCAAGGGGTAATTTTAATTCGCTTAGAAGAAAATGAACACTTGATTGCTGCGCAGTCTATTAGCGATGTAGGCGGTGAAAGTGACGCAGAAGATATAGAAGTATCTGATTGATTTTCATGTGTTTTTACCAGTGACTGCTTAAAGACTAGACAAGATTCTTAAATTATCCTATACCTACTATAATAAGGGGGATATGATGCAAGTCAGATTCTGGGGCACACGGGGTTCTATTCCTGTGCCAGGCAGTCAGACAATACAATATGGTGGCAATACGTCTTGTATCGAAGTATTGAGCGATGCTGGGACGCTATTGATCATTGACTGTGGTACGGGTTTAAGAACACTAGGCCAGCATTTAATCAATTCTCACGCCAATATCAAACACGGATATGTGTTACTCAGTCATACGCATTGGGATCATATTCAAGGGATCCCATTTTTCTTGCCGTTTTTTACCGAAGGATATCAATGGGAAATTTATGGTCCTAAAGGATTAAGCCGTTCTATTAAAGATACTTTGGCAGGACAAATGCAATATTCTTATTTCCCTGTCGGCATGGGACATTTTGACGCGCGAATTAATTATTACGATTTGCTAGAAGGTGTCTTTTATTTAAATGAAATTAAAGTCAGTGTACGCTATTTAAATCATACTGCATTAACCTGTGGATTTC
>CBFGYT010000223.1:0-3122 GCA_965653065.1 uncultured bacterium
CCTCTCCCGCGCTAGGAGTTTTGCTATTATAATGATACCATCTCGCGGGAGAGGGGGTAGACCGAAGTGAAATTAAAAATCTGTGCTTAACCCAAGATTAAATGATCTTCAGCACACAACAAGCTAAAATTTCGACTTTAGATTCACTTATATCGCAAACGCATTGCGAAATTTGGAATTATATTATGATCAAAGGAGAAAAGAATTGTCTATCATTATCTCAATAGTATTATTCTTGATCTCCATTTCCGTCTTAGTGGCTGTCCACGAATGGGGGCATTTTATTGTTGCTCGATTATGTGGCGTTAAAACGTTACGCTTCTCTATAGGATTTGGCAAAATTATTTGGCGCAAAGTCACTCGCCGCGGCTTAGAAATTGCAGTGTCTGTGATCCCTTTGGGCGGCTATGTTAAATTTTTAGATGAACGTGAGGGCGTAGTAGCTTTAGCGGAAAAGCGCTATGCGTTCAATCGGCAAAGTGTATATAAACGAATTCTTATCGTTGTAGGTGGCCCGTTCTTTAATTTTTTATTTGCTATTTTTGCTTTTTGGGTGATGTTTATGGTGGGTGTCCATCAAGTCAAACCCGTCATAGGCGAAGTGGTGCCTAGTAGTTTAGCCGCAAAAGCCGGTTTTTTAGCGGAACAACGCATCGTCGCGATTAATGACACTAAAGTGCATTCTTGGCAACAGATCCGGTTAGCTTTATATAGCGATATAGGCGATGACAAACCTGTATCCGTTTGGGTGCAAGGTCCAAATGATAAAGTGGCGCACCCTTTAATGGTTGATATTTCGGGGATCCACTTAGATCAAGACAATGTCGATATCTTAGAAGATTTTGGTTTGTTTCCTTATGTATTGCATGTGCCGCCTATCATTGCTAGCGTGGAGCCTAAGAGTCCAGCCGCAGCAGTGGGTTTACAGGCAGGCGATAAAATTATCAGTCTTAATGGTCAAGCAATCACGGATTGGCAACAATTATTAGAACAGACCGTTACTTTAGGGGGTAAGACCGTAACGATGGAAATTTTACGTCATAATCAAACGGAAACATTATCCATCACTGTAGGTAAACGGATTGATAATCAAGGTGAACAACGGGGCTATTTAGGAGTCCGTGCTGAGCCCATTGCATTGCCGCCCGAAGTGATGGAGATAAAACGATACAATCCATGGCAAGCTGTGCCAGCGGCTTGGCATGAGTTTTGGCATATGACGCGTCTATCGATAAATTTATTGTACAAGACAATCACTGGAAAAATTAGTGCGACTGGAATTGCCGGACCCATCGGTATTGCACAAGGCGCTGGAATTGTGGCACATTCCGGATTAGCCGCTTATCTTAGTTTTTTAGGATTGATCAGCATAGGATTAGGCATTGTAAATATATTACCCATTCCAGTATTAGATGGTGGATATTTACTCTATTTTGTCATAGAGAGTGTGCGTGGCAGAGCCTTATCTGACAAAGTACAACTAATAGGGATGAAAATAGGCTTTGCAATGCTGTTTGCCCTGTTGCTGTTCGCCTCTTATAACGATATCATGCGACTTTTACAGTGATAATGACACTGACCAAATATAAGGATAATTATGAAACAGTTTACTAAATTATCATTATTGTCTACGGCATTACTTGCTTGCATCAGCCCTTATGCTTATGCAGACGATTCTTTTGTAGTAGATAAGATTGAAATTCAAGGGTTACAGCGTATTAGTGAAGGAACCGTATTAAATTATTTACCAATCGAAATTGGGCAAACTTTGCATCCTTCTGATACTGCTAAAATCATTCGCATACTTTATAAGACGGGTTTTTTTAGTGATGTCACGTTAGATCATGATGGCAATACGTTAATTGTAAAAGTGGTAGAAAAAGCGACCATCGGACAATTTAAAATAACCGGTAACAAAAGTATTCCCACTAAGACTTTACGCAAAACATTAGCCGATTTGGGATTTGCTGAAGGTCGTGTATATGATCCTTCTTTATTAGAAAGTATTAAAGATTCTTTACAACGCGAATACTATAATCGTGGTAATTATAATGCCACGGTGACGACTTCGGTTACACCCGCATCTAGCAATCGTGTCGATATTAATATCACGGTGTATGAAGGGCCTTTGGCTAAAATTGGTGAAATATCGATTATTGGTAATCATGCGTTTAAAGAAAAAGAGTTATTAAAACAATTTAGTTTATCCACCACGGGTATGTTTTCCTTTTTAACGGATAACGATAAATTCTCGCAAGAAAAATTAAACGGTGATTTAGAAAAATTGCGTTCCTTTTATATGGACAGAGGTTATGTGCAATTCAAAGTAGATAGTTCTGAAGTATTGTTGAGCCCAGACAAAAAGAAAGTCACCATATTAATCCACATTACCGAAGGCGATCAATTCACCATCAGTGGTTATAAATTAGCAGGAACTTTCGTTGAGCCTAAGGAAAACTTAGAAAAGTTTATTCAATTGAAAACCGGCGAAATTTTTAATCGTAAAAAAGTAACCGATATTGCACAAGCGATGAATAATACCATGGCAAATGATGGCTATGTCTATGCGCATGTGGATCCTTTGCCTGAAGTCGATGCAGACAAAAAGCAAGTGTTTGTGACTTTCTTAGTGAGTCCTGGCAATCGTTATTATGTGCGACAAATTAATTTTCATGGCAATGATAAAACGCAAGATGACGTATTGCGTAGAGAAATGCGTCAACAAGAAGGCGCACCGTATTCATTATCCAAATCTAAATTATCCGAAACCCGTTTAAATCGTACCGGCTATTTTAAAACGGTGAAAGTAGATAATACGCCTGTTCCTGGCAGCGATGACCAAGTGGATTTAGATTTTAATGTCACAGAAGCTCCTTCCGCTACCATGAGTGCGGGGTTAGGTTATACCAATACTTTGGGATGGTTGGTTAATGCTGCGTACTCACAGCCTAACTTTTTAGGAACGGGTAAATCGGTGAGTGCGAATGCACAGGTTGCTGAAGGCGAACAAAGTGTTTCCTTTAGTTACTATAATCCATACTATACGATGGATGGTGTTGGACGTGGTTTTAGTGCCTTTGCCGATCGTTATGATACCGATCAAAACTTTACAGATAATGCCA
>CBFGYT010000224.1:0-3117 GCA_965653065.1 uncultured bacterium
ATACGTGTTTCTGATTTATCAAATCCGATAATAGTGGTTTTTCTGGCTAACCCATGTAAAAAAATACTTTTTTCAGCCATGCTCTACGATAACATGTCAATATATTAAAATGCAATGGGGATATATATCCAATACACCTGGAAATGCGAAATTAAAGCCCGTCATTGCGAGGAGCGCAGCGACACGGCAATCCAGGAATAGCTCACAGATCGGCAGATTATTCACTGGATTGCCACGCTGCGCTCGCAATGACGACTGTCAGGTTTAGTGTTAATTTCGCACTTCGAAATCAAACGGGTAATAGAATTACAACCGCCAATAAATAATCCCCGAGCCCTTAAAATCGTGCGGGTTTAAAATGCTTTTCACATCCATCATTAAGCCGCGATGATTCAGCTTACTTTGTAAAACGTCTTTATCCAATTCTAAGTATTTTTGATGCGCAACCGCTAAAATAATCGCTTCTATATCGACTATTTTTTCCCACGGTTGTAATTCTATGCCATATTCTTCTTTGACCAAAACAGGATTAGCCACGGGATCATGCACTAATACTTCGGTTCCATAAGAACGTAATTCATGGATCAAATCAATCACACGAGAATTACGCGTATCGGCACAATTTTCTTTGAAAGTAATCCCTAATACCGCTATACGGCAATGTTTAATCGGCACACCTATACGGATTAAATTTTTAATAGTGCGCTCGGCAATAAATTTCCCCATCGTGTCATTAATGCGTCGTCCTGCGAGAATAACATTAGGATCATAGCCGACTTGTTGTGCTTTATAGGTTAAATAGTAGGGATCCACGCCGATACAATGTCCACCTACAAGTCCTGGACGAAACGATAAAAAGTTCCACTTGGTTTCGGCTGCTTTTAACACTTCGATGGTATCAATATTTAAACGATGAAATATAAATGCCAATTCATTAATGAGCGAAATATTTAAATCGCGTTGCGTATTTTCAATGACTTTAGCCGCTTCGGCCACTTTCATCGTCGGTGCGCGATATACGCCGGCATCCGTTGCCATACTATACACTTCATCTAAAACATCTAGCGTTGCTGCATCCTGTGCTGAAATAATTTTGATGGTATTACTTAACGTATGTTGTGTGTCGCCAGGATTAATTCGCTCGGGAGAATATCCCAAGGTAAAATCTGTACCTGCTTTTAAATGCGATGTTTCTTCTAATGCAGGAAGACCCACTTCTTCCGTAGCACCAGGATAAACAGTAGATTCATATACTACGATGTCTTTAGGCTTTAAATGTCTGCCCACTAACTGTGAAGCGCCCACGATATAACTTAAGTCTGGTTGCTTCATTGCATTAACGGGCGTGGGTACAGTGATAATAAAAAAATCGGCACTATCTAAATCTTTTTCATCGGCCGTAAAGCGAATATCTAATTTACTTAACTCTGCCTCACCTAATTCATAATTATGATCATAGCCTTTTTGTAATTCTGCTATACGTGTTTCTGATTTATCAAATCCGATAATAGTGGTTTTTCTGGCTAACCCATTTGCTAAGGTTAAGCCTACATATCCCAGCCCTATGATGGCTATTTTTCTCTTGCTCACGCTCTTTCTCCCTGCGACTACTTACGCCATTCTCTATTTTTAGTGATCCATAAGTCTTTAGCAAAGTTTAACGTCACGCCAAAATCAACAGCTAAGTAAATATAGCGTAATGGCGTTAAACACAAGCTCTTCAATACGTTACGAATTCTTCTGTTTTTATGCATCATCGCGATAATGATGGTATAGATGACAACCTCAGCCAAAACAGTTATCGTCACTGCTTCCCACAATCCTAAAATCATCATGATAATTAAGATGGTTGGGAAAGTTACTTTTTCTAGCAGTGAAGTAAAGATAAACCAACCAATAGGGCGACCATATTTTTTCGTGACTTCAGGTGAAAATGATTGTCGATATGCTTCGACAATTTTTCGTTTTGATTCTGGCCGTTGATCTTTAGGTGTGAATTTCAGTTTCACCGAATTCCAAATCACACGATGCACTTTGAAAGGTGTTCTGACTAAATCATCGAAATAATAACAGCTTTGCAAATAAGAAGAAGACCATAATAAAATTTGTTTAGGTAATCTAAATAATCTAGGTTCGCAGGTTAAAGCATATATGTCATTTACTTGAACATTGCGATACCCTTGCGCTGCTAAAGCAAAACCGATAAAAATATCTTCCGAAGTTGTTAAATTGTGCCCAAACTTAGCATGATAATATTCTAATAGATCTAATAAATATTTTCTGCGATAGGCCACCGCACATCCCACTGGATTAATAATACTGCCGAAAAATGTCATTTCTCCGTGATAAATAAATTTTTGTAAGAACAAATACAATTCTTCGCGGTAATAATTGGTAATGACTTGTTGTAATTTTTGGTTTGCCGTTATATTTCTAGGAACGGTAATCTCAGGTGCTTTTTCAGCGAAAGTTCGTACTTCCACTTGATCTAAAGCAAGCGTTCTATCTTTATCAAACTCGGGTAGAATAATTCCACAAGCAGAAGCAATGCCTACGCCTTGAAATAATTCTTTGACTAAAGTTTCTATATAGTTATTTGACCGCAATATCGTATCCGCATCCAATACAAATATCACATCAGCAGTACTTTCTTTGCAAACTTGAGACAAGGCCGGTGTTTTTCCTTCCGACACTTCTTTACGATATAAAGTGATATTCATTCCTCTAAATGCAGCAAATCCTTTAGCGATTTCACTGGTTTTATCATTGCTGCCATCGTCTACCACAAAAATGTGCGCAGGTTTCAGGGTCTGTTCTACCAATGATTCTAACGCCAACACAATATTTTTTTCTTCATTGTGAGCGGGAATGATCACATCGACGACTGCATTACGATAATCCTCTGCCGGTGTGGGAATAGATCGGTCTGGACCATGCAAATAGCCAATAATACAGGCAATAGCGCTGGGACTAAGCACGAAATAGGGGATAGAGGCCATTTTAGCTCCTTATCAATTTGGCGATCCTTTATTGTCTAAAGTATAGCAGAACCTTTTTTATTGTACAGAAAACAAGAAGTTAACGGCGTATTCACTTAATTATTTTATATTTATGCTG
>CBFGYT010000225.1:0-3114 GCA_965653065.1 uncultured bacterium
AAAAGATGCAGTGCCCTTCGTCGTTGCTTGTTCTGTTTGTTTTCGTTCTTCTTTTATTGTCGAATCTAAATCATTAAAACTCTATTTTAATTCCTTGAATAATTCGAAATTTAATACCACAGAAGAAGTAACGCAAATCATACAACGTGATTTAGAACAATTATTAAAAACACCGGTGACGGTCGTACTTTCTCTCTTAAGTGAGCACAAAACACGAGCACAGCAAGATTATTTCTCCGGCATTTGTTTAGATGCGTTAGACATTGACTGCTCTGTTTATACGATTGAAAGTAATTTCCTCACCTTAGAAGAAAACAGTGTAACAGAAACCGTTTACTCTGATTTATTAAAATCAAATTGCTTAGTCACCACACAACCCGATTGGGGCAGCGTGCAAATCACGTATCATGGGCGAAAAATCAATCACGAAGGATTGTTACGTTATTTAGTGTCTTATCGCAATCACAATGAATTTCATGAACAATGTATAGAGCGTATTTTTGTAGATATCCTGCGACGCTGCCAACCTAAAGCATTAACAGTATATGGCCGCTATACGCGTCGCGGGGGGATTGATATTAATCCTTATCGTTCTACAGAGAAAATGAGACCGGCTGATTTGAATAAGAGATTATTACGGCAGTAGTTTTAGTAAAATGTATAGTCCTCGTATTTAAAACTAAGGAATTGTATTATAATGCCCGCACTCCGCCATTGCGAGTGCAGCGAGGCAATGACGACTGTCGAATTTAATCCTCTAAGTTTAACCATTTAGCAACGATAGGAATAGCAGTCCCTTGCAATAAAATAGAAGTTAACACAATAAAAAACACTAAATTAAATATTGAATTTCCTTTTTCAATACCGACAGTCAGGGGGAAAATAGCTAAAATGATGGGTACTGCACCGCGTAAGCCAATCCAAGAAATCATTATTTTTTCTTTGACTTTAAATTGACTTAATGACAAAGAAAGAAAAACAGCAATGGGTCTAGCAATAAAAATTAATATCATCGCAATGGCTAAGTCAATCCACAACACACTGACTAATTGTGAGGGGAATACCAATAACCCCAAAGTAATAAACATGATGATTTGCATGAGCCAAGTTAAGCCATCATAAAATTGCAACAATTCTTTTTTATGTAAAAACTCTTCTTGTCCAACCAACAATCCAGCAATATAGACGGCTAAAAATCCATTGCCCTGTAACACTGTGGTCAACGAATAAAGTAATAGAATTAACGCGATCATTAAAACCGGATATAATCCTGTAAATTCTAATCGTATATAGTTAATAATCTTGGGGATCGCTTTGCCCATTCCCCATCCAGCCAAACTGCCAATGATAATTTGCAGAAAAAATAATCCTAACAAACTCAGTATTGAGTGATTAGGCGATGTCATCACTTGAATAAGCGCTAACGTTAATAAAATCGCCATCGGATCGTTGCTGGCAGACTCTACTTCTATCACCGCTTTTATTCTTTGATTGATTTGAATGCTCTTAGACCGTAAAATTGTAAATACAGCGGCTACATCTGTAGAAGAAACGATGGTGCCTAATAATAAACTTTCTAACCATGAAAAATGTAAAATATAATAAGCAGCTATACCCATAACTACCGCTGTAATAATAACTGCAATAGTAGATAAAGAAATACTACTCCAAGTCACTTGTTTCACATCTTGCCAATTGGTATCGACTGCGCCAGAAAATAAAATAAAAATTAATGCGGCGACACTGATGGTTTTAGCAATATGTGGATTATCAAAATAAATCCCGCCTAACCCATCTGAGCCCGCTAACATACCAATGATAAGAAATAGTAACAATACTGGTATTCCTAATCGTCCTGATAATTTACTCGCAAATAAACTTAGCAGTAATAAGACAGCAGCTCCTAAAAAAATCTGCTCTGTAGACCAAGCCATAAAGTTCCTAAAATAAAATAATGTATAGAAAATGTAGCATAAACAATAGCATTTGCCAATTAGAATCAGAAAATTTTATTTAGCATAGAAACTTTCATAGATAACCTGTGCTTTACCGCCGCCTGTACCCCGCGCTACAATGCGATAAACACCGACATTAGCACTGCCTGTTGCACTGGTATACCCATAGTTTTGCACATTCACATTCGTCGCCGATCCGCCCCCACTGACTGAATAAGTTCCTAAGTATTGAATAAAATACCTCGGGGCTTGCACTGAAGCAGGATAACTCGCTGTAGATTGAAGAGAAGCCGTCCCCGTCCAAGTCGCTGCCGTAAATGGATTAGGCGCTTGCCCAATTGAATATAAACCATTGGCATTGCTAGCAAATGCCGTAGTATTTGTCATTGCTTGTATCGACTGCTCTGCTTCGCGTAATGCTGAAGAAGCCGTTTGCATCGCCACACTCAGTTGTCGCATATTTCCAGTAATACGTTCGCTCATAGAGCTTGATTGTAAGGTCACTAAAGCAATAATAGAGAGTGCAAATAAGATAATTAGCGCTATTACCAATACCATTCCTTGTTGTTGTTGGTAATCAGAGCGTACATATACTCGTTTCATCTTATGCCCCCATTATTTGAGACGGTTTCTAAATGCAACTGTCTGCGTATAAACTCTATAGATACGAAAATCATTAGGCGTTACCGTCGTAAAATTAAAATAATAGTTATTTTTTTGTTGTGATACATTATCATCAGGAGAAGATAGCAAAAGTTCAAATCGAACACTAACTACTTTAGAAAAATCTGTCACATTATTGGCTCTTAAATATTGATTTGCGGCAAAATCCCCATCTGTATCCACTCCATAATAGATAACAAATCCACTTACATTGGTAGCAATTTCTTGCGGCCCAGTTCTTGTAGTGCGGATCAATGCGGGTCGTCCATTGGAGCCCGTTGGATTAATACTATATTGATAAGCATATAAGCTATAAACACTTGCCATTGCACCATACACCGTAGAAAAACTAGCCGTACTATTGCCTGGATTCACACCACCACCCGTAGCGTGTTGGATCACCCCGGTTGAACTGGCATCATTATTGCTGGCTTGAAAAATATCGCCCGATTGACAATCACTGACTAATAATAATTGCCCTTGAGAAATCCCATTG
>CBFGYT010000226.1:0-3111 GCA_965653065.1 uncultured bacterium
CTGGCAATGATTTACACTTAAGTATAGACAGTCATTTACAAGTAGCCGCGGTCAATGCATTAATCGGCGAGCGCGGCGCTGTGGTCGCTATTGATCCTAAAGATGGTCGTGTCTTGGCTTTAGTGAGTACACCTGGCTATGATCCCAATCCCTTCGTATTTGGCATCAGTGGCGAAGATTATCTACAATTGCGTAGTTCGCCCGATCGCCCTTTGTATAATCGCGCCTTACGTGGACAATATCCTTTGGCATCTACTATTAAACCTTTTTCTGCTTTGGCTGGCTTATACTATGGTGTGGTAACGCCACAATGGACTATTAGCGATCCGGGATATTACACATTACCCAACGGCGCACATACTTATCGTGACTGGCGAAAGCATGGACATGGACGTGTGAATTTAAGTCGCGCCATTACGGTTTCTTGCGACACTTATTTTTATCAAGTAGCAGTTTTATTAGGGATCGATCGTTTAGGCAATATGTTAAGAATGTTTGGTTATGGCGATAAAACCGGTATTGATGTAGATGAAGAATTATCTGGCTTAGTGCCTACCCCACAATGGAAATTAAAAACTAAAAAAGAAAAGTGGTATTTAGGCGATACCGTTGTTGCCGGGATTGGTCAAGGGTATTTACTCACGACTCCCTTACAGATGGCCCATGCTGTTGCCGGCATTGCTATGCGTGGCCAAAATTATAAGCCCTCTATCGTTGATTATGAAATGTTACCCAATAACACCAAGCGTTATGCGCCTAAAATCCCTTTATTACCCGTGCAATTATCCAAGGAGAACTGGGATTTAGTCATCGATGCGATGCATAATGTAGTCGCCAGTGGTGAAGGTACGGCTCGAGGTCGTTTTGGCATTACACCTTATACCGTTGCTGCAAAGACGGGTACTGGGCAAGTCTATAGCACTAATGGTCAAGAAATTGATAAAAATAAACCGGTTGCTGAGCATTTAAAAGATAATTCTTCTTTTATCGCTTTTGCACCCATTGATAACCCGCAAATAGCACTGGCTGTGGTCATTGAAAATGGTGAGCACGGTGCGCCTAATGTCGCTCGCCAAGTGTTAGATGCTTTTTTTAGTGAGCCTGAAAATGTCATACCGCCACCCGCCACTCCCTGAAATTGCTGCCACAAAGCAGCAACGCAAGTCATTGCTATTTAAATGGCACATTGATACTAATTTACTACAAGCTTTATTGTTTTTAATTGGTTTTGGTTTAGTCATTTTATACAGTGCTGGCAATGAAGATATTCACACTATTGAAGGACAATGCATTCGCTTAATATTGGCGGGGGGCGTATTAGCAGCAATAGCACAAATCCCCCCTTATCGGTTGCGATCGCTTGCGCCGTGGCTATTTTTTATTGGCTTGTTTTTATTACTCGCGGTGATGGCGATTGGCGATGTGGGAAAAGGAGCGCGTCGTTGGTTGGATTTTGGTGTCATTCGTTTCCAACCGTCTGAAATCATGAAATTAGCTTTACCCATGTATCTTGCTGCTTTATTACATGAAAAAGTGTTACCACCACGATTTTTAACTCTATTGTTATGTTTATTCATTATCTTAATTCCCGTCGCCTTAACCGCGCTACAACCCGATTTAGGCACGGCACTCATGCTATTATTAACAGGGTGCTGCGTTATTTTTTTAGCAGGCTTACCCTATCGCTATTTATTTATCGTTGTTTTATTCGCGGCCGCTGCAGGTCCTTTACTGTGGCATTTCATGCATGATTACCAACGACAACGCGTATTAACTTTTTTAAATCCAGAAATGGATCCTTTAGGACATGGCTATCATATTATTCAATCTAAAATAGCCATTGGCTCTGGGGGCATGTTTGGCAAAGGATGGTTATTGGGAACACAAGCGCACTTAAATTTTTTACCCGAACATGCCACCGACTTTATTTTTGCCGTTGCCGGAGAAGAGTTAGGATTATTTGGCGCTCTGATCTTATTAATTGCTTATGCTTGGGTCATAGGTCGCAGTTTAGTGATTGCTTATACGGCACAAGATACGTTCTCACGCTTATTGGCCGGCAGTTTGGCCGTAACTTTCTTTTTTAATGTGTTCGTCAATATAGGCATGGTGTGTGGCTTATTACCCGTCGTGGGGATCCCTTTGCCATTAGTCAGTTATGGCGGAACTTCCATGGTGACTTTAATGGCGGCTTTTGGCGTATTAATGTCTATTCAAACGCATAGGCGGTTGTGGAGTAAGTAATCGTAAATAAATGTAGGCACGTACCTACTTTTGTGCTATACTGTAAATATAGGTATAAAAGTGAGGTATCGAGATTATGCGTATCACCACCATTTCTAGCCGCGAATTTAATCAAGATGTCAGTAAAGCAAAGCGTGCGGCATTAAAAGGCCCTGTCTTTATTACCGATCGCGGCCATCCAGCGCACGTGTTACTCACGATTGCACAATATCAAAAAATAGTTGATAATAAAGAGAATATTATAGAACTATTGGCTATGCCGGAAGCCGTTGAAATCGAATTTGATCCCCCTCGTTTAGATAAAAAGTTTTATCGTCCCGAGGATTTGTAAGATGTACTTATTAGACACTAATGTTATTTCTGAGTTAAGAAAACCTCATTCTCGTTTAAATAAACAAGTCATGGCATGGGCAAATAGCGTTTCTGCCAATTTACTTTTTTTATCCGTCATCACTATTTTAGAAATAGAAACTGGGATATTATTGACAGAAAGACGCGATGCTACGCAAGGTTCCATATTACGCTTATGGTTAAACCAACACGTATTACCTACTTTTTCTGAGCGAATTTTATTTGTAGATATTGCTGTTGCACAACAATGTGCTAAATTGCATGTTCCCGACCGCTGTTCGGATAGAGATGCTTTAATTGCTGCAACCGCACTTATTCATGGTATGACAGTTGTAACTCGTAATACTGAAGATTTTACTATGACTGGCGTTAATTTATTAAATCCATGGTTATAGGCTTCTTTACAAGAATCAATAAAATCATTACAATTTTAGTTATTTTGAAGTGTACTGGGTATATGCTAAAACCTTGGTTGGTATCTTCATTTGGACAGAATAATTTTATAATAAGTTGAGG
>CBFGYT010000227.1:0-3097 GCA_965653065.1 uncultured bacterium
GGTATTTTAAGCCGCGATCCAATTCAATATGGAAGTTCTGCTTCTATGGTCAATGGCGCCATTGATGCATTTGTAAAAAGTGCGGCGTTAGAATTACCGAGAGGATTGCGTATTAACAGCGTGTCACCCACAGTCGTCACAGAATCCATGTCAGATTATGGGCCGTATTTTCGCGGTTTTGAGTCTGTACCCACAACACGCGTTGCGCTGGCGTATAGTAAAAGCGTGGAAGGTGCGCAAACAGGGCAGACGTATTGGGTGGAGTAGCTCACCTAGAGGGTGTTGTCTAAATTTAATTACAACATCTTTGTGTGAGATTACTGGTGGCTACTGTGGTGACTAAAGCAGCCAATACCATGACAGAGAGCATAGGAATATAATTATCGAAGACAAAAGCCCATGACATTGCGCCTGTACCTAAAGTGACTGCAGCAATTTTTAATCCTCGAGATAAATGGTCGGAATCTTTTGGAGTTGCTAAGAAACAAGTGGGATTCTCTGCCATAGAAGCACCGATAGTTACTAATGGAGTTCTCTCTTCTGCAACACCATCCATGTCTATAGCAACAGAGCTTTCATCAGAGTCATTGGGTGGCGGTGTATCACTATAATTAATAATATTATGACTCATATTTTTTCCTCCGGTATAAGCTACTTTTTAAATTTGGTAGGCGCTTATTTCACCTTAAAAATGTGAAATAAGATTATCATATCTTCGCTTTATTTTAATAAGTGTACTTAAATTTAACATATTGTATTGATGAGATCAAGGCGTTTTATTTTTTGTGTTATAAATATACTAATCGCTATTGCAATACTGTACTAGTATACCGTTGTATTTTTAACATTTTGTCAATAAATATGCTTTTAAGAGCCGTTAATTATTATTAATATGCGCTAACGGCGTGATGCATCACAAGGCGATATATTGCACACATGGTTAAATACGCACATGTTACCTACTTTTGTTGAGTATATGCTTATAATAGATACAGCTGTAGTACAACGCTGCGCTAATTTGCACTTTCCCAATCGTTGCTCTGACAGAGATGCGTTTAGGAAAAGTGTTGAAGGTGCGCAAACGAGGCAGACGTACTGGGTAGAAAGAGTGATAAAATCGTATAGTAGATTTGGAAACTATTTAATCTATAGTTTGTAATAATTCTGATCCGCCCATCCAATAGCACAGCAAAAGAGCGGGAACTCTCATGATCTGCGTGTTGGGCAAATTTGGCGTCTCTAGTAAACCAAAATCGCGCAGAGATTTAGTGATCACATAACCATATGAAACTTTTTTTTCCTGGCAGAACTGTATTAACCCTGTTAGATTCTTAATCCCAGTGTTTTGCATACGGTATTTCACTTCAAAAGGGATGACTTGTCCGTTAATCTCCGCGATTAAATCTACTTCATGTTGTTTCTTTCCCTGCCAATAACTAAATCGTATTTGTTGCGCATAATACCGGGCATAGAGATGTTTAAATACAGCAGTTTCTGTAGCAATACCTAATTCTGTAGGATTATCTAATAAAGTGTTTCCTCGCAAGAGTACGGCAGAGGCAATAGCTGGATCGGCTAAATATATTTTATCTTTACCTCGTAGCACTTCTGTACTATACCCAAAAACTTTTAAGCGATAGATGAGGTGAGATGCTTCTAGTAATTCAATGAAACGTTGTGCCGTAGGGCGCTTCACTTCAAGATTTTGACAAAGATTTTGCATATCGAGTAAATTGCCATCATGTGCGCATAAATATAAGAAAGTTTTCTCTAATTCAAATGGGTGACGTACGCCAAATAGTGCTGTCATATCTCGTTTTAATACTCTATCAATAATGTCTTCGCGGATAAGTCTCTGCGCTTCGGTGATACTTTTAATACGTACCGTCTGTGGAAAGCCGCCACGAATAAGATAATCATTGAAATGACCAATATAAGGCTCAGCAAGTTCCGCTATGTGATAAAACTCTGCGGAGGGCCAGTCAAATAATTGGCGCAATGATTTAACTATAGGTAGTTTGGGTAGCAATCCTATATCATTAGTATTCTTAATATTAATCGAGCCTGAATCATTTTTGTGGGTGTCTGAATTTATAGATTTTATATATTCTAAAAGCCTTTTGTGAAAATCTATCTCACGTATTTCTTCAAGATGCTTTTTTAACTGTAGATATTCATAAAATGATAAAGTAGTCAAACTGATAGTATGCCAACGACCTACACCGGACTCTTGATTAGAAGAAATAAGTGGAATAGCTGATCCTGTAAAAACGATATGTCGTTGCTTATTAAAATCAATTTGGTGTTTCACCCAAGTTCCCAAATCGCGAATGGTGTGTGCTTCATCCAGAAAAAGATATTCTACATTGCCAGTTTTGGGTTCGCGTTCATACCAAGCAGCAATAACAGCATCAATTCCAGCCATTTTTATCATAGGATGATCAAAAGTAGCGTAAAGAATATTGGCAGCAGCAACGCCGTTGTTTAATAAGTGTTGAATAGCTTGCCGCAGTAAGGTGGTTTTACCTATTTGTCTAGCTCCAGAGAGTAAGACTGCACGTGGGGCGGGTGGATTTAACACCCACTTTAATAATTCAGGAAATGCTGCGCGCTGCCAAGTTGGAAGATCGGCAATAACTTCTCCTCGCCACCAAGGGTTAAATTGCGATAAGACAGTGATAAGTTGCTCATTTGTTATATTCATAGATAAAGTATAATAAAAACATCAAAATAGTGCAAGTATATTTTAACTAAATTGATATTTTAGTGAGAAAAATTGATATTCAGGAATTAAATCTTTAAAAGTGACTTTTAAATGTACCTAATTTAAACATTATCAGTTGCTTCTCGAGTATTTTAACTATTTAATTCTCTTTCTCTGCATCTTCATTTTCCAATAATGCTGGATCAGCCATCACTTGATCTTCTACCGCTTCAATCTTACGAAAATGATTGGTGATCTTACGCGCTGAGATATGCACATCGGCGACATCTTTACTGGCTTGTTCCATGTGTTTCGCCAAATTATCCATCCGTCCTTGAAAGCGATCATTCAGCGCTTAAGTTTAATTGATGAAGCACAAAAGAAAATTACAGA
>CBFGYT010000228.1:0-3067 GCA_965653065.1 uncultured bacterium
TTGATTGACATCGCGCACTACCCGCACCACTAACACATTCGGGGTATCGACCGCAACACCTAAATGAATATATTCTTTCATAATAATCGACGCACCATCGGCCGATAACGAAGAATTAAATATCGGCATTTTCTCTAAGCTTGCAGCCACTGCTTTCATAATAAAAACCAACGGTGTTAATTTAAATCCTTTGGCTTCTGCATCATGTTTATGTGCTTTTCTGAATTCTTCCAGATCACTGATGTTGGCTTCATCAAATTGCGTCACATGTGGGATGGTTACCCAATTGCGATGTAAATTAGCACCGGATAATTTTTTAATTTTAGATAAGGCTTCCGTTTTAACCGCACCAAATTGGCTAAAATCAATTGCCGGTGCTGCTGGCATAGCCATTCCACCACCGCCTTGCATACGCCCATGTACGTAGTTTTTAACGTCTTCTTTTAAAATACGCCCTTTAGGTCCAGTAGCTTTGATTTGTGTTAAATCTAATTCTAATTCGCGCGCTAACCGTCTCACCGCGGGACCGGCATGAATATCATCTGGAATAGCCATCGGCTCTTTGGTTGTGGTGGTGGTTGACGTGGCAACAGTCTCTTTCTTTTCTACGGCCTTATCTTCTTGTTTGGATTCTTCTTGTGGTTTTGCAACAGCTTCTTCTGTTTCCAAAATTAAAATAACACTACCTTCAGACACTTTATCATCGACTTTTACTTTGACGCTTTTCACCACACCCGCATAAGGCGTAGGCACATCCATACTGGCTTTTTCAGATTCTAAGGTAATGATGGGATCGTCTACGGCGATCGTATCGCCGGCTTTAACTAATACTTCGATCACATCGACATCACCACTTTGTCCAATGTCGGGCACTTTAATTTCAATTTCTTGTGACATCACTCTTACCTCAATTTTCTAACACTTCGACGGATTTTCTTTATTCGCATCGATCTTTAATTCTTTCATTGCTTTTTGCAATACGCTCAATTCAATTTTCTTTTCATCATACAATGCTTTTAAACTCGCATAAGCAATCGCACAACTATTTACTTCAAAAAACTCACGTAGTGCCGCACGCGTATCGCTGCGGCCAAAGCCATCGGTACCCAATACGGTATAAGATCGATCGCCTAAATAAGCGCGAATAGGCTCAGCATAAGCACGCACATAATCGGTTGCCGCAATGATTGGCCCGGTTGTTTTTTCTAAGCATTGTGTGACATAGGGTACTTTAGCAGGTTTATCCGCATGCAAGCGATTGTCTCTTTCGATACTCCAAGCATCGCGATACAATTCATTAAAGCTGGTGGCGCTCCAAACTTGTGCTTCCACACCATAATTGGCTAACAAACTTTTAGCGGCAATCGCTTCTCGCAAAATAGAACCCGATCCTAATAACTGCACTATTGGCTTAGTGGTACTGTCTACTTTCTCTAAACAATATAATCCGCGTACAATGCCATCCCGCACACCTTCCGGCATGGCAGGATGCGCATAATTTTCATTCATCACCGTAATATAATAATAAATATCTTCATCTTCGGCATACATACGGCGTAAGCCATCTTCAATGATAACGGCCAATTCATAATGAAATGTAGGATCGTAACTCACACAATTCGGCACTAACCCTGCCATCACATGACTGTGCCCATCTTGATGTTGTAACCCTTCTCCAGATAATGTCGTACGCCCAGCGGTAGCGCCAATTAAAAAGCCACGTGCTTTTTGATCACCGGCAGCCCACGCCAAATCCGCAATACGTTGAAACCCAAACATAGAATAATAAATATAAAACGCCAACATCGGTAATTGGTTGGTATTATAAGAAGTCGACGCTGCCAACCACGAAGAAAACGCGCCCGCTTCGGTAATGCCTTCTTCTAAAAATTGACCTTTGATGTCTTCTTTATAATACATCAATTCACCGGCATCGACGGGCTTATACAATTGCCCATCAACGGAATAAATGCCCAGTTGACGAAATAATCCTTCCATACCAAAAGTACGCGATTCATCGGGAACAATGGGCACAACGCGATCTTTAACCGCTTTATCTTTTAATAAGCTACTTAAGATACGCACAAACGCCATGGTCGTAGAATACTCTCGATCGTGACTGCCTTCCCAATGATGTTGCCACATCGTAGCATCCGCTAACGTCAAAGGGATCGGATTGTGTTTACGTTTAGGAAAATCGCCGCCTAACGCTTGACGTTTTTCTTGCATATATTTTAACTCAGATGAATCTTTAGCAAATTCTACATAAGGCACTTGCTCTAATTCACTATCTTTTAACGGGATCTTAAAACGGTTACGCATATACGTCACATCGGTAGTCGATAGTTTCTTTTGGTTGTGCGCGGTATTTTGTCCTTGCCCCACAGGACCTATATCATAGCCTTTCACACTTTTCGCTAAAATAACCGTAGGTCTACCATTATTGCAATTAGCTGCTTGATGATATGCAGCATATACTTTTTTACGATCGAGCCCACCATAACGCATTTCAAAAATTTGTTCGTCCGATAAGTGCTCTACCATGGCTAATAAGCGCGGATCGCTACCAAATAATACTTCGCGCGCCACTTTACCATCTTTGGCTTGGAATAATTGAAACTCACCATCGACCATTTCCATCATGCGCTGGCGTAACAATCCTTCTGTATCGCGCGCAAATAATTCATCCCAATCACTGCTCCACAATACTTTGATGACATTAAATCCTACACCGCGAAAATGACTTTCTAACTCTTGAACAATTTTACCATTGCCACGCACTGGACCATCTAAACGTTGTAGATTGCAATTGATGACAAAAATTAAATTATCTAATTTTTCTTTTTGCGCAATGTGCAATGCGCCAACGGATTCTGGCTCATCCATTTCACCATCGCCACAAAATACCCACACTTTACGGCTGCTGGTATCTTGTAAGTTACGATGTGCTAAGTATTTTAAAAAGCGCGCTTGATAGATAGCTTGTATAGGACCTAATCCCATAGACACGGTTGGAAATTGCCAAAAATCAGGCATCAACCAGGGATGTGGATAAGAAGAAACGCCT
>CBFGYT010000229.1:0-3060 GCA_965653065.1 uncultured bacterium
ACGAGTTATTATGGTGAGTTGTTTGAACAATTTATTATTATAGAATGTTTTAAATTGAAAGAATACTATCAATCAGAATATCGCTTATCTTATTTAATGAAAGATACAGATTTAGAAATCGATTTAATTGTGGAAAGACCAGGAAAAGAGCCGTTATTTATTGAAATAAAAAGTAAAGATAATGTGACGGAAAATGATTTAACTTCTTTATTAAAATTGACTGCAGAATTTGGCGCGTGCCAAGCGATTTGTTTATCACAAGATCCACGCAAAAAGAAAATTGGTCATGCCACGGTGTATCCATGGCATGAAGGATTGCAAGCGATTTTTATTTCAGAGTTGGGGCGGTAGTTGCCATGCTAGCTGAAATAGAAGCTGCTTGTGTCGATATCAAAGGCTCTATAGAAGCAGGAGCAATATGATAATATGCTCCAAGAAAATGATTATCACCTATTTTTTGCTGAGAACTTTCCGGTATATATAGCCCTTGTGTCCTAACACGACAGACAACGCTATCTGGATATGGACTTATAAATTCTGTAGCATTCAATAGAATTATACTGGAACCATTCCCTGCATGGCTATGAGCTAGATGTTGTTTTAAAGTCCAGTTGTTAGGATCGCCCGCATGAATATCTTTACAATAGATACCTTCGCGTGTAATTTTCTCTAGATCATCACATGAGACAAGTATATAAGCAAATGGTGGAATATTACTAGCGGATGAAAAAGGATTTTGCCAAGTCGTAGTGCCTCTAGAAGCAGAATAGATAGCTGGGCGAGGTATTTGAGCTGCAGTTCTGAAATAGGCATATACAGCGCATTCCAAATAATGTGGCGGTAAGAAATGCTTCATTGACAGAGCGCTCGTAAAGGTTATTTCATTCTGAGATAGATTTAATTGATGGAGCTGTTCTTGGCTATCCTGTAGATTAGATGCTTGTATTCTATGCTCAAGAGCTATTCCAGGAAGGTGCGGTTTGAAAATATCTTGTAGACTTTGTTTTTTTGTTGTAGGAACATAAAGGTAAAAATAAGGATTCTCAGGTGTAACAACAGACGTGCTATGTCTGATAGCACAAGCAAAAAAAGAAACTGTCTGAAATGAAGGTAAAAATTTCCCAAAGTGTGCAGCCATAATTAAAATCCTTATTATTGATTGAACGTTTGTATTAACAAAATCGATAGTATAAAGTTAAAAATTGTCTGTCAAGTGCTAGTGTGTTAATATTCTAAAATACTTTCTATTATTTAAAATAAGATAATGTAGTATGAATATTACTTTTACAGCGATGCAATCAACAGACATCCCTCTATGGCAACAGTGGATACAAAAACCGCATGTGCGCGATGTGTGGTTTATTGAAGGCTATGAGCCAGCGGATTATATTGATGCAAAAATTACCGGCAATGGTTATGATCATCCGTATATTATTCGTATGGAAGAAATACCCATAGGCTATATCGTGTGTTGTGATTTATATGCCTATCGTACGGTGTGTTCTGAGCCCAAAGGATTATTTACGAAAGAAGACAAAGGCACATTTTGCATGGATATTTTTATTGCTGAAGAAGCGTATTTAAATCGCGGCTATGGCACAGCAATTGTACGGCAGTTTGCACAATTTATTTTTGATCATTTTCATGCAAATATTATTTATATCGATCCAGCGAAAGATAATCTGCGCGCCATACGTTGTTATGAAAAAGCAGGCTTCCAATTTGTGCGTGAAGCATTTGATGGCATCACGATGTGTTGTGTTATGAAAATGAAAAAGTAGAAGAGGTGCGTTTGGTATAGACCCAATTAACGTCATCATAATTTAATACTTTCTCCTAATACTGGTTCATGCTATTCTTAAAAAAATACAAATAACGCCGTCAATCCTGTGGAGTTGCAAAATGAAGACCGTATATCAACGAGAAGATGTGGTTAGAGATTATGAATTAGACAGTCAAGGCATTGTTCATAATGCGACTTATGTGAATTACTTTGAACATTGTCGCAATAGCTATGGCCGTGCGGTAGGTATCGATGTTGCTGCTTATTTTACAATGGGATATACAATGGTGGTGGCAGAAATTCAAATACAATATCGTTATCCATTAACGGTTAATGAAGGGTATATTGTTACGGCAGAGATGACGCATTTTGATAATCGCAGAATGTATTTTTCGCAAGAATTATTGCGTAAGAGTGATAAAAAATGTTTGGCGATGGCAAACGTACAAATCGCGTGTATTGATCAAAAAACAGGGCGGCCCGGATTGCCGGAAGTATTGCAGCAACAGTTGACCGCTATTTTACAGCAGGCGGAGAAGTGAAATTCATAACTATTCTAACTTAACTTCGCATTTCGAAAAGCATTTGGTATAAAGCAGTTAGCTACAATAGTTGTCTTAGCACCGATTTTTCCATTCCCTCTCCCCAACCCTCTCCCGCGAAAAGCATCTTGATATTAACAAAGCGCCTAGCGCGGGAGAGGGGGTAGATCGCAGTGAAATTAAAAATCAGTGCTCATAAGGATCTATTTTCCGCAGAGCGGTTAGGTTTTGAGAAGCCAAAGCATTGTTAGTATAGATAAATTGCATAATACTCTTTGTTACTACCCACGCTTTAACTGATGCAACATCAATAAATTGTCTTCCGAATCAAAAATAATGGCCATATAACACACGGGCGATTCGAAAGTATCTAACTTGAATTTAACATTTTCTTTCTTTAATCGCGCGACTAATGTATCCAGATCTTCGACTTCAAAAGCCACTACGCCGCCAAATTGAGAGCTGGGTTTCATGTCTTTCGCCACGGTTGTTAATACAAAGCACCCGCCGCCCGGTAAATCATATTCTACCCAAGTGTCTTCTATATAAGTGTTACCAGGTACCAAGCCTAGTGTTTTTTCATAAAAGCTTCGTGCGCGCGCTAGGTCAGTGACGTTATACATCGTAAAAGCGATTTTCTTAAACATATCAGGTGCTCCTTGTCAGATAAATAGAAAAAGTAGTATATACCAAACGCACTTGAAGATGCGAGATTTTAGTTTGTTATGTGTTGAT
>CBFGYT010000230.1:0-3057 GCA_965653065.1 uncultured bacterium
AATCGTTCGTGGCCATCACAGCTGATACGGGCATTACTTTCATTGTTTTCTGTCAAATGAAGCGTAATCACTTGTTCACTGCCAATCACCAATGGGCGACTTGATAAAGTGTGTGGAAACATAGGGACTAATACCATGGCATTTAATTCGGGCGATAAAATAGGGCCGCCGCCGGATAGAGCATAAGCCGTAGAGCCCGTAGGCGTTGCGATAATTAAGCCATCGGCGCGTTGACCACAAACAAATTCATCGTCGATATAAATTTCAAATTCAATCATGTGGGGCAGAGGGCCCGGCATTAATACGATATCATTTAAAGCGTTTTCTTTATGTGGGTTAGGTAATTGAAATAAAGCCTCTAATAAAAAACGCTCTTCTTCTATAAAATGGCCGTGTAAAACTTTTTCGACTTCAGCAATGCATTCTTTAGGATGAATATCCGTTAAAAAGCCAAGACGACCATGATTCACGCCTAATACGGGCACTCCATGTTGACTGGCAGCACGGGCTACGCCTAATAAGCTGCCATCTCCACCGAGCACGATAATTAAATCACATTGTTTACATAATTCATCGATAGGGAGCCCTGTTTGATGGTGATCTAACCCTTCCGCCGTTTGTTGTTCGACCAGGACAGTGTATTTGTTTTGATTTAGCCAACCTTCTAATAAAGTTAAGGTCGTGGCGATGTGGCTTTGGCGATAACGGCCAACCAATCCAATTCGTTTAAAATTTGAACTCATTTTATTCTTACTCTTAAATGACTTTATAGAAGCATAAATAAAAGTGAGGAAATACGCAAGCGAGGATAGAGATTAAGCGTTGAAAACAACCTTCGCGTGGATTGATCTTGATTAAATATGAAATGACTAATATATATGTGAATCTAAAGTTGAAACGCGAAATAAGCGAGATCTACCCCCTCCCGCGCTAGGAGTTTACTATTATAATCATACCATCTCGCGGGAGAGGGTTGGGGAGAGGGCAAGGACTGGCCAGTATTTGCGTAGATTTTGCTCATTTTACAGTCGGTAAATCAAATATCAAAAATCTAAAATAAGGGTTGTTTTTTTTGAAAATTCCTGTAAAATAACGGCTTCTTCTGGGTCGTTAGCTCAGTCGGTAGAGCAGCGGACTTTTAATCCGTTGGTCGATGGTTCGAATCCATCACGACCCACCATTGAAATCAAGTATTTTTACAAAATCTTCCAAATCATAATAAGTTATTAGCTCACATATAGCTAGTAGTTAGGTTAAGAGTTAAATTATTAGGAATAAGATTATAATATGGATATCGATGACAGCGATAGAACAATGCGGTCTATCTTCGATAAGATAAAAGTTAATCTTATTGAAAGTGCAACTCAACATATATTTATAACTCTCTTCGGTAGTGCGATAATAATTGGCATAGCATTTTCTTTTTTTTATTATGTACCCATTCACTATTTGCCACAAAGTGATATGTCAAGTTTTGGAACAATATTGATCGCAATAGCATGTATAGGGTTAATTCTTATATGGTCTCTAGTAGTACCATTTTTTTTTGGCATCATATGGGGGGTATATATTGATAGTAAAAGAAAATGTGATAACAGCAATAATAGACGAAGTTTTTGTGGAGAATTGCTTCGAGATGGATTTTTATTTTGTCTATGGGCTATCTTATATCTAAAATTGATAGAATATCAGAAGTTTTTTACAAAAGCATATTATTGGCTATATATATTGCTTGCGATCATTGCACTAATAGGAGTGTGGGTTAATATAGATTATATTAAGAGAGTTAAAGTAAAGAATGAAGTAAAATCAGAACAGATTATTTTTTTTGAATTATTTGTAACGCTATTTTTGTTAGGATGCGCATTTCTTCTGAACAGTACCACCCTTTTACTGGTAATATTTGGTAAAAAGACTGAATTATCGAGTGTGGTTATAATTATCCTAATATTGGCACTCTTTAATTTTCTTTTAACTAGCGTCTTCAATACCAGTAAAGAGAGAAATGCGGAAGGTCGATTTAAGCGCATCATGCTGTTACTGATAGCTAGCATGTTTACACTTATTTTATTCTTCCCGAAAGAACTGTTCTCGATTCCTAAAAACGTTTTTAGCGCACTAAAACTAGGAAACTATGAAGCAAGCTTTATAGTCAGCAAAGATAATTCTTACATACTTGAACAACTAGGTATCAAATCTAATTGCAATCTGCACGATATATGCAAAACAGAGAACATTAAGGTGCTTTCTAATCTAGGCTCTGAGTATTACATAGAGATGCCAACGCCGAGTAGTGATAACAATAAAACAGATAGGCCAACCCCGACTTATGCATCTATTCCGAAAATATTATTACTAAGCCCCAGTATTTACAGCAATAAAAAAGACGAGGATAGCAGTGGCTCGAATCCATCGCATTCAAGCGTGGATTATTCCACACAATACGGACAAGACACGCCGGGCACATAGCTAGGATTCTGCTGTTCTTCCACCGTCAATGGATTCAAACACATAAAACATTGTTCAACATCGGTTTCTACTAACTCTGGGTTAACAGCAACACGTTGATCGAAAACAAAGCAATCGCCTTGATAATGCGCGCCACCGCAGTGTTCAAAGTAATTTAAAATGCCACCTTCTAATTGATAGACTTGCTGGAAGCCTTGTTGTTCCAAAGCCACAGACGCTTTTTCGCAGCGTATGCCTCCTGTGCAAAACATAACCACCGGCTTCTCTTTACTATCCGTCGGCAACTGTTGTTGACATGCTTCAGGGAAATTGCGAAAGTGGTCTAAATCTAAAGTCTTGGCCTGTTTGAACGTGCCTAAGCGGACTTCGTAGTTATTACGTGTATCTAATAAGATAAAATCTTTGCCGTCATCTAGCCATTGTTTTAACGCTTCTGGCGGTAGAGCAGGGGCGGTGTGTTCATGAGGTTTGATGTTGGGTTTACCCAGAGGAATGATTTCTTTCTTCAATTTCACCAACATGCGATTAAAAGGCTGTGCGTCGGACCAACTTTCTTTGAATTTGGTTTTTATTATTTCTAACGGCATA
>CBFGYT010000231.1:0-3039 GCA_965653065.1 uncultured bacterium
TGGGTTTGAAGTGAATACTATATTTTTCTTTGGCAATTAATTTTTGCCCGGTTTTAGGATTATGGGCGGCGCGCGGTTTGTGATGACGTAAGGCAAAGCTTCCTAGGCGACGGATCTCAATGCGTTCGCCTGCTAATAAACTTTCGGCCATTTTATCTACAATTAGATTAACGGCAGTATGGGCTTTTTCTGGCCCGAGCTTAGGAAATAAACTATGTAATTTATCAATCAATTCCGACTTTGTCATCTTGTAACCCACTGTAAAATCAATACTCCTGTTAATTAGCCTAGCAGAAAACTCGGGTTTCGCACGGATTTCAAAGAAAAAATCATTTTTTTAAGAAAAACATAAGGTTAGGAGGTAAGAAGGGGCGTTTTACACTTGAAAATAACGTAAAACATTATTAATATATAGTTTTATTTATATAATGGTGGTTATGATAGCTAGACAGCAAGAGGGAAGCACTTTAATAGAATTGTTAATCGCATTAGCTGTTTTTGCTATAGGCATTTTATCGTTAAGTTATTTGCAGTTTTTATCCTTTCGTACCATGAATCAAGCGCTATATCGTGCCATTGCCATACAACAAGTGGCGAATTTACTCACGCATTGTCAAATTTTAAATGATAGTGCAGCGTTAAATGCCCGTTATAACCAATGGCAGCAAAACGTATTGCCATTATTACCGAATGCGGCGACTACTTTTTCAGTAGATAAGACAGAGTGTCAGATCCATTTAACGTGGCATCCCCCCGTTGTTTTCTTTAATGCCGATGGCGCACCGGTAAAATCAATGGATGAGTTACAGTATGAAGCATAAGATAAAGATTTCTTTAAGATACTTGCAAGGCGGAAGCTCTTTAATAGAGATCTTAATAGGATCTTTTTTATCGTTATTGGTAACCGCCGTGCTATTGTCTTTTATGTTGACCGAATTGCAACAAAATGACTATCAAACCAACTTATTTTCTTTGCAACGACAATTCATTCGTCTATCTCAATTGCTGTATCATGACATTGCTATGGCAGGATATCAAGGATGTCATATTGCTTCGCGAGAAACGGCTTTACAGATTGCGCCAGCCGCAGTGATACCGGCGACGTGGGTGGGTAAAAATGAGCATGTTAAAAGTGACACCATGGCTATCCACGTAGAAAAATTAGCGACTTGGCATGATTATTTGCGCGTCACGCACCATAAAAAAGATAAGCAATGGTTTCTTTCTAATCATCAAAAATTAAAAATAGGGGATGTGGTGATGATAGCCGATTGCCAAAAAAGCACGCTCGCTACCGTAGAATCGGTCAGTCAACAAGGTGATCAACAAATAGTCACGACTACACCAGTGACTTTATCATTTGTCGCCGGCAGTTATTTTGGCTTGTGGCAGAGTGAAACTTTTTATATTGCAGCAACCGATCGTACTACAGCACAAGGAGCGCCGATCTGGGGATTATATTCTTATGAAGATAAAAGTCGTTATGAATGGGCAGAAGGTGTTGATGATTTACAAGCGGCGATAACCGTAGACGAGCATCAGCATGCCGTATTGAATGTTTATCTGTTGTTGACGAGTTTACGGCGGATGACAGCGCGCCCACAACGCTATTTTTTTATGAATATTTGGCACGAAGCGCACGATGGTCATTTTTATCAACCTTTTGAAGTCGATATTCCTTTGCAAGGAGTCAGCTAATGCGTTGCCAAGGATTTGTTTTAGTGGTTACCTTAGTAGTATTTACCGTGCTATCGTTAGTTATTATTGCCGGTTTTGAACAAGCGCAATGGGTGCAAAAAGGGAATTATGCGCTGTGGCAACAAATCAAACTGCGTGATGGTGTATGGCAACAATTACGTGTCGCAGAAAATAACTTGCCAACCTATAGGAAAACAAGCCAATGTTTTCAAGCGTATTCATTAACCAATGACTATTTCTTTAAAAGCATGCCCAGTGTGTTAGCATCGTGCCGTCATGAGCACGCATCGATAGAGTTTGCTATGGTGTATGAACAAGTCATGCAAGGTATTTGTCGTGATATCAGTCACCCAAATCAAGCGATAGGGATTTATCGCCTCACTGTGCAAGCAAAAAGCAAAATCTATGGGCAAAAAATGACATTGCAAGCGGTAGAAGTGATGACCTGGATTGAATACAATAACAACAAAACACCGAATGTAGGTTTAAATTGCTCAAAATATACTCATTATGGACTAGAGAGACAATCGTGGTTATTACAATGAGTCTATTTTCCTGCTACAGTTATAGTAGTAGTCATTGAACAGAGGTATATGGTGAATAAGCAACAAACGAGAGTATTCGTCGTCGATGGTGCGAGGACCCCTTTCTTGCGCGCCAAAAATCGTGGACCATTTTCGGCATCGGATTTAGCCGTGATGGCAGCAAGAGATCTGCTATTGCGACACAATGCCTTGCAGAAAGTCGATGAAGTGATTACGGGGTGTGTTACGCCCAGTGCCTATGAAGCGAATATTTCTCGAGTCATTGGACTACGTTTGGGGTTAGACCAACATATTCCTGCGTGGACAGTGCAACGCAATTGTGCTTCAGGAATGCAAGCACTTGTTTCTGCAATGGAGTCTATACAAAGAGGTGAGTCTCAAGTGGTGTTAGCGGGTGGCTGTGAAGCGATGAGCCGCGCACCGGTATTATTCAATAATGATATGGTCGATTGGTTAATCGCATTGCAACAACAGCGTAATTTCACCGGTAAATTAAAAATAATGTTAAAATTACGCCCGTGGTTTTTCAAGCCTATCTTAGGCATACTATTAGGATTAAAGGATCATCAAGTGAATTTGTCCATGGGGCAAACCGCAGAGATCCTGGCTCATGATTTTAATATCAATCGACACAGTATGGATGAATTTTCTGTGCAAAGTCATCAGAAAATGGCAAATGCACGCAAAGAATTGCGCTTAAATGAAATCGTGCCGATTTATGATGAAAAAGGCCAAGTGTATCTTTGCAAGGAGTCAGCTAATGCGTTGCCAAGGATTTGTTTTAGTGGTTACCTTA
>CBFGYT010000232.1:0-3033 GCA_965653065.1 uncultured bacterium
GCGCTTATTCGTGATGATAATGAATTATTAAGTGAACATACAAAACTCTATTTACGCGACTGTTACGATCACGTTATTCGTTTGATTGACATCATCGAAATTTACCGTGACATGACTTCACACATGTTGGATGTGCATTTATCGTTAGTAAACCAAAAAACCTTTGTGTCTAACGAAGTGCAACGCAAAGCCACGGTTTGGGCAATGATATTTGCGCCACTGACTTTTATCACCGGTATTTATGGCATGAACTTTTTAAATATGCCAGAAACACATTGGGCACATGGTTATATTTATGTGATAGCCGCGATGGTGATCATAGGCTTTGTGTTAACCATCTTATTTAAAAAGCGGCAATGGTTATGACGGACGATATTTTATTTATTCGTCAATTGCCATTGAAAACGATCATAGGCGTTTATCCGTACGAAAGAAAAATCAAACAAACTGTCATTCTCGATTTAGAATTGGCTTATGATAGTAAAGTGGCTGCCAAAAGCAATGATCTCAAAGATGCGTGGAACTATGCTTCTCTAGTCGAAGAGTTAACAACGTTATTAGAGTCTTTGCAATGCCATCTAATTGAAGCCTTGGCGGAAGAAATCAGTACTCATGTATTCAGCTATTATCCTTGTCAATGGTTGCGATTAACGCTGATAAAGCAAAATGCTTTTGCTGGATCCACGCAAGTGGGTTTAACGATCACGAGAAATCGGGGATAGAATTTCAATTATATACTTTATCATTTCATATTTATGGCAAGTGGCTAATTACATTGTCGACAACGAATTGATAGGCTTCTTCAAAATTCCAATTCAATTCTATAGCTAATAATGGGCTCATATCGGATTGGAAGTCTGGATGATCTTTTTTTAACGCCATGTTTTTTAAAAAATCTTCTCTTCGAATGCTGAGGTTGTCGTTAGCACAATATTTAGAATAGATTTCAAAAACTCTGTTTAAATCAATCAACTTTTGTTTGGTAACATACCATATGTCAAATAAATCTCTACCCTTTCGGCGTTGATATAGCGCGCGCAGCTTAGTTGCCATCAGTTCATCAATTTCATAAGTGATAATATCAGCAGAACCACTAAACCATTCAGATCGCACATCAAATTTTTCTATATGCAAAGGCAATACTTGAAAATGCTCAGTAGTGTTAATTTCAATTTTTAATTTAGTTGGTGTTTTACTGATCGATTCATATTTATAAACTAGCTTCGCACTACGCTCGGTAATTTTCCATTTTGGCTCACCAAGCCATGGTGTTAACAATATTCTTATTGAGTCAATAGTTGTTCCGATAGGCTCAGGTCTTTTTTGCACGAAGTCAATGTCTTCACTATATCTTGCTGGGGGTTTTAAGAATAATTTGTTAAGCGCAGTACCGCCACGAAATACAAGCGTATCTTTTATGTAAGGATCATTGTACAAATCAACTAAAGCTCTGCTGATTACTAAATCTTGCTCTACTTGTGAGAAAGTCCGCCATTTAACAGAGTTACGCCATTGTTCAATAAAATTTTCTGGGATCATAAATCGCTCTCAAAATCGGTATTTTCAATAATTTTCCATTTTCTACATCGTGGATGGCCAGTCCTTGATACTGCAGAAGTTAGCGGGGTATAGAATTTTACGTGAGATGATACGTATTCTGCAAGTGTATCAATAATAGTTTTTTTTATATCATCATCCATCACATCTATTTTTTCTATAATATAGCCTAGACGCTGCAATTGATAGCGCTCGCTTATCTTTTCGGCAAGTTCTATAAGCTTTTGAACATTAATGTTCTCTATAAGCTCAGATAAGATCGTAGCGATATTATTCATACCACCTGCATATTTTGGAAATTTCAGTAAATCTATAGCTATCAATTCAGGAGTTGCAACTTTTAAATAACCGCTACTGACAACAAAAGTTTTAATAGGTAAAACAGCCAAAGATTTTTTGTAAATCATCTTTATATGGACTTGACCAAATTTTAATGAATGCTTAATTCGTCTATTGGTAACAACCTGAAAGGTCATAGGTTTTTGATGTGAAGCACCATAGAATTCTGCTGCGCTGAGTAGTGCTACATAATATTCAGCACTAAGATGCTTCATCATAATAGGGATTAATTCTTCGGCTGGAATAGAGCCATATGATTTGTGTTCAGGAGGGACAATAACGTATAGCCCGCTAGCTGGGCTAATAAGTTTTCCAGCTCTTTTTAGTCGATATAACCCCGCTCTTGCAGCTCCAGCAGAAAGATTAAGATCTTGTATGATCTCTTGAGTGGTGAAATACCTTTTTCCACTGGATCGTAATTTTTCAAGGTGCTCAACAAACATGTCATGTCCCAAAAGTGACATTTTTCGTCACATATAGGACATAATAGATCTTAAATTTCATAAAGTCAAGGATTATTGTAATTGCCATGTCCTAAAAGTGACGATTTTCGTCATTTATCGGACATCTTATTTCTTAAATGTCAATACAGTATTATCATGTCTCTAGAATCACGAGTAGTGTCACTAATGATACTATTGTAATATCTAAAGAGTTGGTTAGGACTACTGGTCAAAAATTAGGAGACATTAAAAATGAAAATATATGAGAAATATGCTTATCGTGTTATTTGGTCAGAAGAAGATAAAGAATTTGTTGGTTTATGTGCAGAGTTACCCAGCATAAGTTGGCTTAGCCATAATCAAACGGAAGCATTTAAAGGTATCATGAAGTTAGCAGCCAGCATTGTGAAAGATATGCAAACAGCAGGAGAATTTGTTCCAGAGCCTATTTCCACCAGAGAATATAGCGGCAAATTTGTAGTACGAGTGTTACCAGAAGTCCACAGAAAACTTGCGATGAAAGCAATGGAGGAACATGTTTCACTCAATAGATATATTAGTGCAATCTTGGCGGCTTAAGTTATCTATACCAGATGCGCTTGAAAATATGAGATTTAACATTGCAACAAAGCTGCGCTCCTCGCAATTGTAAAGGTCAAATAATTCGTTGATAGAATAGATAAAACTATCAACG
>CBFGYT010000233.1:0-2995 GCA_965653065.1 uncultured bacterium
CACGTATGTCGGCGGATATAATGCCAGTGCCACTTATCTGCCTGGCGACCCTACGAAAATATCTTTGTTACATAGAGATAATCGTGGTTTCAATGTGGCGATTTATGATTTACAATCAGGGACGATGCAAGTATTAACGCAAGGGAGTTATATTGAATCGCCAAGTCCTGCGCCGAATGGTCAGATAATTGTATATTCTACGCAAATGGGTGGGCGACGTATGTTAGGAATGGTTTCAACGAATGGTCAAGTGAATATTCGTTTACCAGAAACCGGCGGTGATGCACAATCACCCGCATGGTCACCGTTTTCTGGATAGAGTAAGTAAGTGTAGCAATAGTTAGGAGTAACACATGAAAAAAAGTTTGAAATGGGTTTTATTGATATCATTAGGATTGGCATTGGCAGCGTGTTCTTCCAAGCCTAAAGATCAAGGCACTACCGCAGCACCTGGCAATGATCAAGCGATGACAGCAGGCGTAGGGGGCAATCCAGATTTTGATGATAATCAAGATGCACGCATGGCAAAAATATTAGGCATAGACAAAAATACGGTGTATTTTGATTTTGATAGCGATGCTATTAAAGATGAATACTTACCTATATTACAAGCCAATGCCAATTATTTGAAAAAGCATCCCGATGCACGCATTTTAATTGCCGGTAATGCCGATCCACGCGGTAGTCGCGAATATAATATTGGTTTAGGTCAACGCCGCGCCGATGTGGTTCGTCAACGCTTAGTGATGATGGGCGTCAATGCCAATCAACTGCGTACGGTCAGTTATGGCTCTGAAAAACCAGCCGTGCCTGGCAATGATGATTACGCCTATTCACAAGATAGACGTGATGATATTAGCTACGATGTAGTGGGCTAATTAAGCGCTTGAGTTAAAACTGGATCTTTGCATATGCGGAGATCCAGTATGTTGAGGTATACAATGAATCGTTATAAAACATTATTAAAGTTAACTGCAGTAACCAATTTATTGGTAGTGACTTCCATTTTTGCCGCACCTATCATCGAAGGGCAACCCGAATCTATGTCGGGTGGGAATGTCAATAATTACGCATTAGCACAACAACCTATTGCTAATAATGATTCTCCTGCAATGCAAGTACAAACCAGCGCTGATCCCGATAGTCTCGTTAATACAGTCACTCAATTACAACAGCAAGTTCGCGATCTACAAGGTCAATTAGAAGTGCAATCGCACCAAATCGATCAATTAACGCAAGCACAGAAAAATATTTATTTGCAATTAGAGCAAAAATCACCTGGCAATGCCGCAGTAGACAGTGCCGCAACTGCATTAACAAATATTGCAGTCGATTCAGCTAAACCTGCGCCAACACCTAAGCCCGCACAAGGCGTGAATGTTAATCCAAATGTCAATGCCGCGGCCGCGAGCAGTGCGGAAGCCACCACAACAGCAGTCGCAGCGACAAGCAATAATGCCGATGACGATAAGCAGAAACAATTGTATAATCAAGCCTATCAAGCGATTTCCAGTCAACATTATACCGATGCCAATGTTGAAATGACGGATTACTTAAACCAATATCCTAAAGGCACTTATGCAGCGAATGCGCATTATTGGCTAGGAGAAATTGGTTTAGTCGGTGGCAATTTAGACGGTGCACAAGGGCACTTTCAAGCTGTGATCAATCAGTTTTCTACGAGCCCTAAAGTCCCCGATGCGGAATTAAAATTAGGGTATATCTATTATCAGCAAGGAAAATGGGCCAATGCCAGACAAACCTTGCAAGGATTAGTGCAACAATATCCCAATACATCAGCCGCCAATTTAGCAACACAGCGCTTGCAAGATATGACTAGACAAGGTGTATAAGTGTCATTAAATACCCCGACACTTCGCATTACAGAAATATTCTATTCGTTACAAGGGGAGAGCCGCACAGTAGGCATTCCCACGATATTTATTCGTTTAACCGGCTGTCCCTTACGCTGTTATTATTGCGATACTGCGTATGCATTTAAAGGCGGTAAGAAATTAACATTGCAACAAATTATAGATACAGTAAAAACCTACCCAACACGCTATATTACCGTGACCGGTGGCGAGCCATTAGCACAAGAAAATTGCTTAGTATTATTAAAAGAACTGTGCGATCAAAACTATGTGGTTTCTTTAGAAACCAGTGGCGCTTTATCGGTTGCTGAAGTGGATCCTCGAGTCGTCAAAGTCATGGACTTAAAAACGCCGAGTTCACAGGAATGCCATCAAAATGAGTATACTAATTTGCAACATTTAACACCGCAGGATCAAATTAAATTTGTGATCGGTGATAGAGCTGATTTTGATTGGAGTGTAGATCTCATTACAGAACACCAATTAGAAACCAAATGTGAATTATTATTTTCACCCATTGCCGATGTGTTATCCGCAACAACTTTAGCCGATTGGATCTTAGAAGCGCGTATTGCAGTGCGCTTTCAATTTCAATTGCACAAATATTTATGGGGCAATGTAGCAGGGAAGTAAGAAGATGCAATCATGGGTAAATTCACCACCTCAAAGTGAACATGAATTATGGCAGCGAGCCTGCACACTTGCGAACAAAACTTTAGGCGCATTAGCCAATGAATATCATGTAGTGATGCCAGAACATTTTCGCCGTGAAAAAGGTTTTATCGGCCAATTATTAGAACGCGCATTAGGAGCCAGTGCCGGCAGTTTATCTAAACCCGATTTTGTTAATTTAAGCATAGAATTAAAAACAATTCCGCTCAATACCAATGGCAGCCCTAAAGAATCTACGTATATTTCCATTGTGCCCTTGATGTCAAAGCAATTAGTCACTTGGCGTCAGTCTGAAATCTATCACAAACTACAACGCATTTTATGGATCCCGTATTTTTTTGATAACAATCAATCGCCTTATCACTGGCAAATCAGTCAACCTGTATTGTGGTCACCCAGTGTAGAAGAAGAAAAAATTCTAAAAGAAGACTGGCAAGAATTGATGAGCT
>CBFGYT010000234.1:0-2961 GCA_965653065.1 uncultured bacterium
CAGCACGTGGATACGATAATGCTACTTCGCATCTTGAGGTGTTTTTGGTATATATTAAATGGAATACAGCATAAAGGATAAATAAGGTCTCACGGATGAAAAAAAAGCTTGCGTTGCATATTAGCTGGGCGTGTTTTTCACTAGCGTTCATTACGATGTATACCATCGCAGCTTTGTCTTATATCAATGCTATTTTCTTAACGACGTATCCTACCAGTTACTTAGCATATTTTTACCTCGCGTTTGCCATTTTATTTATTTGTACCAGTCAATTAACAGGCACGCACTTAACACACCACTATAAGAAAACGCTAACTGTTATGTTGTTTATCTGTATTTTTTTATTATTAGGTAATTGGCATTTTAGTACACATTTTCAAATAGGGAGTTGGTGGCCTTTTTTCTTTTGTACTTTTCTAATGATGAGTAATAAATTTCTGATGCATAATTATTGGAATGGCATCAGTCAACTCTTAGAGATCCGCGATTTTAAGCACTACAGCAATTATTTTAGCGGCTCTAGCGCTTTAGCCGGTGTGATGATGGGCTATTTCCTCCCTTATTTTATCAAAGGACATTCTATTTTCATCTTGTTACCAATTATGGCCGCTTTTTTAACGATCAATTTAATATTGTTACAATTGATAAAAATAGAAGAAGCCGTTGAAGAAGATGCCCCCTCTGGGAAATCATTTACTTATCAATATAAATTACAAAAATTATTATTTCCTTTTTTGATCTGCACGTTGGTGTTTTCTACATTAGTCGATTATATTTTTAAATATCAAATTAAGCTATCGTTAGATAGTACGCAAATCGCCATCTATACCAGTGAAATGACGGCCTTAAGTAATATCATTGTATTTTGCATGCAATTGTTTTTTACCAGAATGGTATTGAAACGATTTGGACTTTTTGGCTTTATTTTGCAAGTGCCTATCCTTTTAACTGTATTGATTTTACTCGTTTTGAGCCATCCCAGCTTAATGACGATTACCATATTAATGGTGGGGTATAATGTTATCAATTTTTCTATCTTAGATGTTTCGTTTCAGTTATTAGGAAATGCCTTACCCACGCACGTTAGAATTATGACGAAACTTCACTTAAGAGGAATGACGCTTTTTCTAGGAGCGCTTATTTCTGCCGGGTTAATTACGTTGTTGGCCAATCAAGCGACGCCCACTATTATTGCCTTATTCTTACTGGCGGTAGCGGGTGCTTTTGCATTATTAGCGAAATGGATTTCCATGGCATACAATGACACATTAGAAAATGACTTAGAAAAGCATCACATCATTCATAACGAAGATTCATATTTAACAGAGAACATTCGATACTGGCATGAGCTCATTGATAAGTGCTTTAGCAGCGAAGAAGATGCGGTGCGATTAATGGGATATGAGTTACTGGCAGAAAAAAAATATCCAATCACCTTAGATATTTTAGAAAAAGTAGTTTTGGACTTAAAGACACAAAATCCAATTATTCGTATAGAAGCTATTAAACAATTGCAACAGCATATGAATAAAAAAATGTTTAAAGTTTTAAAAAAGCGTCTGTTAACAGAAGTGGATAGAGAAGTTATTTGGTGGATTTTCCAAGCCTTTTCGGCTTGGCATAAAAATGATGTTATAGCCATTGCACAAGAATATTTAAACTCCGCGGATGAGTTATTGCAGGCGGGTAGTATTAGTATTTTAATTAAAGTAGGCAATATTGTTGATGTGGCGTTAGCTTTAAATCGACTCATCATCATGATTAACTCACCCGATCCCAAAGCGCGTATCACTGCCGCACGTATTCTCTCTCTCTTTGAATTACATGGTGCGGTTGAAAGCCTATCGACATTGATTATGGATAAGAATGTAGAAGTCAGCATCACTGCGATTCAATCGGTAATGGTACATCCTAATGATGAGTATATTCCTGCCTTGATCCATCAAATGGGGGTAAAGAGTGTTACTTACTATGCAGTAAAAGCGATTTTAAGTTATGGCGAGTCAACCATCTCTGTCCTGATGAAAAAAATCAATAAGCTGCATAATCCCGTGTTTCATCGTGCAGCGATCCGCTGCATCGCCAGCATTAAAGGCAAAAAAGCGGAAGCAGCCTTGACTGAATTACTAAAGCATGATGACTCGCATGTCAGAAATAATACGACTAAAGCCATTGCTTATCGCTCGATGACAATCGAAATGTCACGAGACTTTTATAAAGCAATTAGAAAACGAATAGAAGTAGAAGAAGACCATATTACGTATTATCAACAATTATTGCAGCTACAACTGACTTATTTTGAAAGGCAAGAGACGAAAGCGCTCATCTATGGTGCAATCTATCGCGTACTGTATTTGTTTTCTATTGATGACGCAGATAAAATGATGCCATTAATCCCTTTGATTTTAGAGTCTGTGAGTGAAGAAGAATTTTCAGGATTTTTCCAAAAAGAATTGGAATTGTTAGATAATTATTTACGCCATAGTAAAGACAGATCCTTTTTATCGCATTTATTTGAAGAGCCTAAACTAACGATCCCTCCCGAAGTTTTGTTATCTAAGCAAAAAATGGGTCCTTGGTTAACTCAAGTATTTTCGGCTAAAATTTTAACGCACCAAGGAGTTGCTATGCATGATTTGGAGAAACTAGTTGTTTTGCGAGGATGTAATCTTTTTAAGACGCTATCGGCCGATATCTTATTGGTGTTAGCCAATCGCATGCAGGTCGAGTTAATCGCTAAAGACACGATTTTATTTACCGAAGGAGATATTTCTGGAGATCTATATATTATTGCCGAAGGGAATATTGTTATTTCACATTCAGGGCAAATCATTGGATATAAAGAAAAATTTGATTTCGTGGGCGAATTAAGCTTATTAGATGACAAGCCCAGAACTGCTACCGCAGCCGCCATGACCGATGCGGTAGTATTAAAAATGGCAAAAATAGAGTATGATAGGA
>CBFGYT010000235.1:0-2956 GCA_965653065.1 uncultured bacterium
TAGCACAATCGCCAGTGCCTTGTAGGATCATTTTAAGCGCTGCGCCCAGTGGCAGAACGCTCATGAGGTAAGCGATATCAGGGCTACATTGCGCATTGATGTCAACGGGAGGATGGGCAATGAGCCACAATTGTCGCCCAGCGAGATAGACGCCAAATAAAGAAAACAGTAATAATAATCCACCGTAAATCCATCGTCCGTAGTGTTTGGGGTTATGACAAGCGCCAATAAAAAAAAGAACCGCTATTACCACCATCATCAATCGTTGTAATTGACATAATAGACAGGGCATTTGCCCTAAACCATATTCCAAATAAAAGCCGAAGCTTAATAAAGCGATGCAGAATAAAAAACCTATACTATAACTCAAGCGGAATGATTTCATGCGTCTTCATCGTTATCAGCATTTTGTGGTAAGCCAGGAGCATGCGCTAACATGTTTAATGGCGTGCTTTGCATTTCACTGACATAATGCTTCACTTCGCGATTAAATTGTGCGCGCTCTGCGGTGCTTAATGGATCAGCCATGGGTAATTTGACTGACATAGGATTTTGCGGAACATTGTTAATCCGAAATTCATAATGTAGATGCGGGCCTGTTGCCAATCCAGTGCTGCCCACATAAGCAATGAGTTGTCCTTGCTTTACATAGCTGCCGGGATGAATGTTGCGCGCAAATCCATTTAAATGGCCATAACGAGTGGTAATACCATGCCCATGATCAATAATGATTAAGTTCCCATAACCACCTTCGCGACCTGCTACAGTGACAACACCATTGCCTGAGGCAATCACAGGAGAGCCGCGTGGTGCAGCTAAATCTACGCCATAATGGGGGCGGGAGAATAACAACAACGGATGCACTCTGTTTAAAGAGAAGGGTGAGCTGATACGCGTATAATGTACAGGACTACGCAAGAAAGCACTGTGCACTAAAGTCGCGCCATCGGTCGTGTAATAACGACTGATTCCATCATGACCCGTATGACGAATTAACGTGTACGTTTTACCGCCACTGGAAATTTGCATCGCTAAAATATTGCCGGTACCAATCGCTTTATTGCCGACATAACTGGATTCATAAATGACTTTGAAATGATCGCCGGGTTGTAAGCCGCGTTTAAAATTAATTTTAGAAGCAAATATACGTGAAGCATCTAAAATAATTTTTTGTGGTAAGTGTTGTGCTAATCCGGCGTCATAAAATGTGGAAGTAATGACACCCGCAGCAATAGTAGGGAGTACTTTAGTCGGTTTTTTAGTAATTTTAGCATCAAAACTATCATTTTGTTTAATAACAGATAGCGTTTGTGCAGCGGATATATCATAAGTTAACGAAGTTAAAGATTGATTGGCATCCACATGAATTGTAAAAATTTGTCCAGGATGAATTCGCACTAAACTGTGTTGTACTAATGGTAAAGCCAATATGGCTAATACATCTTGTGTTTGAATATTTTGTGATAACAACAGGCTACTTAAAGTATCACCATGATTGACCACGATATCTTTATCATAAGGTTGTGGCGGTGCGGAAGGAGCAGCCGACGCTTCTTCAGACGGTGTAATTGTAACCGTGTTATTGTTTGTGGCTGTAAAATCATCGCTTGTATAAGTCGATGGGGTGTAGGTATTCGTCGGTGTAATGTTATCGCTCATGTCATCTTGTTGTGACCAAAAAAATAGAAAAGTAGCGATTAACAAAGAGAGTAACAATAAAGAGGGGTATAAACCGATACGGATGCGATTACGTACATCCTTGCGAGCGGCCATAGAGCCGACTGTTTTCGAAGAAGAAAATCCAACCATTATTTTCCAACCAAAATTATCCAAAATATTATATACAAAGATGCGCACTATTAGATTCCATTATAAATTATGTAAACAAACATAACTTATGTGCATCTCTTAGAGTCTGCTAACAGTTCATTTGCCGACTGCAGAATGAAATGTCAGCAGGCTCCATACTTCAGACGAAGTATGTTTTGCGATATTAACTTATTATTGTACTATCGTCAATGTGAACGATTGAAAAAAATCGCTTTTTTTGAGATCATTATCTATATCATACAGAAAATGTTTTTGAAATATACAAAATAGGAGGTCTAGTGTCTACTGATGCTGTTTTTGCCGAATTAAAACGCGGTTGTGATGAAATTTTAATTGAAGAAGAATTACATCAACAACTTAAAAAAGGAAAAAAACTACGCATTAAAGCGGGGTTTGATCCCACTGCACCCGATTTACATCTAGGGCATACCGTTCTTATCCACAAAATGAAACATTTTCAAGACGCTGGACACGATGTTATTTTTTTAATTGGTGATTTTACTGCCATGATTGGGGACCCCACGGGTCGAAATGTAACGCGTAAACCACTCTCTTCAGAAGAAATTTTGGCTAATGCTAAAACGTATAAAGAACAAATCTATAAAATATTAGATGAGAAAAAGACGATTGTGGATTTTAATTCACGATGGATGGGGCAAAAATCAGCCGCCGATTTAATTGCGTTGGCATCGAACTCAACCGTAGCGCGTATGTTAGAACGAGATGATTTTAGTCAGCGTTATCAAAGTAGTCAGCCTATTGCGCTCCATGAATTTTTATATCCCTTAGTGCAAGGATATGATTCGGTTGCACTGAATGCAGATGTCGAGTTAGGCGGTAGCGATCAAAAATTTAATTTACTGATGGGCCGTGAATTACAACGGGTTTATGGGCAAAAACCGCAAGTGGTCATGACGATGCCGTTACTAGAAGGCTTGGATGGCGTTAAAAAAATGTCTAAATCGTATGGCAACTATATTGCAATTGATGAGTCCGCCGACAGTATGTTTGGAAAGATCATGTCTGTGTCGGATGACTTGATGTGGCGATATATTGAATTGTTGAGTTTGAAATCATTAGCAGACATTCGTCGTTGGCAAGAATTTGTAAAGCAAGGCGGAAATCC
>CBFGYT010000236.1:0-2941 GCA_965653065.1 uncultured bacterium
ATCGCTCTATTTGTTCTGCCTATCAACTTTTATCTCTTTATTTTAGAAACAGAAATCTACCCTACTTTTTCTTTATCTGAAAAAATACAATCTAGGATTCGTTTACATGCTATTTATCGCCGTATAAAAAGCTGGGTGACTTTATGCCCGGAAAACTTCTTGCCTTATTTCATAGTCTTAAAAGCAGAATATCAACGCTTAAAAGGACACTTTAGCAAAGCCTTGACATTTTACGATGAAGCCATTCGTATCTCCAGGGAGTTTAACTCTGCGGAATGTTTAAGCTTTGCTTGTCAACGTGCTCTTACTTACTGCTTACAAAAGAATAAACAGGAAATGGCGAAGCCGTATGCAGATATGGCAGTCAATGCTTATGATGCTTGGGGGGCGGATACTGTGGTTACTTTATTGAAAGAGAACTATAAAGAATTATTAAGTACAGAATTAACCAAACCCATTGTAACCACAACCGTAGAGCTCTCTTCTGAGCAAAAAGAAAAGAAAGAAGAGCGCGAACGCTATGCTTTAGATGTGCGTAGCATTGTGTTAGCCGCCGATGTCATCAGTAAAGAAATCAAGTTACAAGGCTTACTTGATAACGTCATGCGATTATTAGTAGAAAACATTGGCGCGACTAAAAGTGCTTTATGCCTCATGCAAAAAGGCAGCCTGTGGGTGGAAGGATTCTATGATAAGAGCGATCCTACTATTAAGACACTCGCTCATACTCATTGGCAAGAGGCCGATCTATCACAAGAAGTATTATTGGCGGCTTGGCGAGAGCGCAAAGAGGTGATCTTACTGGATGTCTCTTTAGATACCGAACTAAATGCCGGTGAATACTTTTCTCGATCGGGAACGAAATGCTTAATTGCCGCGCCTATTATTCGCGGTGACCATGTCGTTGGTGTCATCTATTGCGAAAATAACATCACCACCAATGCGTTTACGCCCGAGCGCATTGATATCTTGCGCGCTCTGGCTATTCAAATGTCTATCGCGGTAGAAAATTCTCGCTTATATACCACCTTCGAAAAATTTGTACCAAAACCCTTCTTGAGTCAATTAGGACAAGAATTTATTTTTGATATTGAACAAGGCGACTCTATTGAGAAGCATATGAATGTCTTATTCATGGATATTCGCAATTTCACGCGCTACTCTGAAGATCATTCTGCTAATGAAGCTTTTCGTTTTATCAATGACTATTTGGCAGAAGTCATTCCTTCTATTCATGGTCATCATGGATTCGTCGATAAGTTTATGGGCGATGGCATTATGGCGTTATTCCCAACGAATAGTGATGAAGCGTTGCAAGCTTGTCTGGACATGCAACATCATATTCATCAATTTGCCGAACGAAGCGCCTCTGCTTTATCTCTCAAAGTAGGAATGGCATTGCACTACGGCCCATTGATGTTAGGCATTGTCGGTGAGCGTCAACATATGGAAGGCACAGTGATTGGCGACACGGTGAATGTTGCTTCTCGATTAGAATCATTTAATAAACTCTACGGCAGTGAATGCTTAATTAGCGATAGTATTAAAAAGCGATTGTTAAATTCTTCTCATTATAACTTGCGTCAAGTCGGTCGCATCACGTTATTGGGAAGAAAGGAACCTACTGCCATTTGGCAAGTGCTAAATGCCATTGAAGATGAAACGCTGCGCTCTCGATTTACAGCCAGCATTACAGCATTTGAAGAAGCTTATCACTATTATCTGGAAAAACAATTTGACATTGCTTTACAACAATTTCAACGTATTTATAAAGATAATCCACAAGATAAGGTGGCACAATTTTATAGCCAGTACTGTCAACTCTATCAACAAAATCCACCGCCCCCCGATTGGCAAGGCGAAATTGAAATGACGATTAAGTGAAATTGGTGAACAATATAGAATATTTTTATAACAGCCCTTGCTGCTGTAAAAATGTTTGCATTTGCTGATAACCACTCGCATCAAAAGCCATGGGCCTACGCGCAAATCTAGGCAAAGTTGCAAACCACGCACGCTTATTTAATTCATTATTTGCTTGTGGATACGCTTTGGCAAAAGCTTGCCAAGATTCTTCGGGATGGTTAATTAAATAGGCTTCTCCTTGTTGCAAAGCAATATTAAATTTCTTCAAGGCCGGATCTTTTGCTTCTTTAGTATTTGTCACTAAAATTAGTTCTTCATAATTTGGAATGCCATATTCTTCAGCATAAAATAATTTTGGTTTTCCTCCTGTCAATATGACTTCATTCGGTTCAAAATTACGCATGACGCCTGTAACAATATCCACTTGATGCGTTAATAATGCCTGAGTCAAATTATAATGGACATTGATAAGCGTCACATCTTGTGGTGTTAATCCTGCTTGTTTTAACACAGAGGTTAACATAACCCCACCTACTGTTCCTGAAGAATAACCAATACGTTTCCCTTTAAAGTCGCGAATAGAGTTGATATGATTTTCTTGCAAAGTCATCATGCAATCTAGAGGTGTGGCCATTAAGGTAGCATCCCACACTAAAGGTAGTCCTTGATGTTTTGCAATCAGAAAACGCGGCTCATAGGTGATCGCTAGATCGGCTTTATTGGCTGCAACCCATTTAATAGGATCAGATGGATCAGCCGGCTCAATCCATTCTACATCTAATCCTTGCTTAGTAAAAAAACCTTGCCATTTCGCAACAAACAAAGGCGCATGATCAGGATTCATAAACCAATCTAAAATAACGGTTAGATGTTGTTGTGATGAAGATGTGACTGGAGGCGCTGCAAATACAGTGCTAGAATTCAAAAGTAGTATTATCAACAGAACTATTATTCTTTTCATCATAACTCCTATTGCCAAGTAATCAATTTCTTTAGGATAAAATCTACTAACGCATATAACAGTAAAGTCAATAAAGCCGATCTAGCGATCACCTATGAGCCGCGTTTTCTGATT
>CBFGYT010000237.1:0-2940 GCA_965653065.1 uncultured bacterium
CATTATAATAGCAAAACTCCTTGCGCGGGAGAGGGGGTAGATCTCGCTTATCTCGAGCTGAATTTAATATATCATAAACTATACAGGATAAACACACTTATGGAAAAAAGTTTACAACGCATTCTCGCCGGCTATCATCAGTTTAGAGAAAAGTATGCCAAAGGCGATTTATCGGTCATGCGGTATTTATCGCGCTATGGACAACAGCCAGACGTGATGGTGGTGGCGTGTTGTGATTCGCGCGTCGATCCGGCGTTAATTTTACAATGTGATCCGGGCGATTTATTTGTGGTGCGCAATGTGGCGAATATTGTGCCGCCTTGTGAACACGATACCGGTCATCATGGTACTAGCGCTGCATTAGAATTTGGTATTTGTTATTTGAAAGTAAAACATTTAATTTTGTTAGGTCACAGCCAGTGTGGTGGCATACAAGCATTATTAGATAACAATGTAGCTAAGGGTAACCACTTTATTTCTAATTGGGTTACGCTGTTGCGGCAAGATGACGCGCATGATTGTAGTGTGGATGATTACGCCAAACAAGCGCTGCAACAATCGTATCATAATTGTCTAACCTTTCCCTGGATAGCAGAAAAGTTGCAACAAAAGCAATTGCAAATACATCAATGGTTTTTTGATATTGAAAGCGGGCAGATTTATCGCTATCAATTGCAAGATAAAGAGTATGAAGCGCTGCCTAATTAAGTAAATTTTTGTAAAAAATGAATACAATAATTTGCAATTTATATTACGCATATTGTATACTCAAAGCTAGGTAGGTTTTTAATGTGCTATTTAGCGTAAATAAAATGCAGCGAAAGGAGAATGAAAATGACTATTCCAATGAATCAATCTGATGCTACAGAGATGTATGGTGCGTTATCCCCGGTTGTTAGTAAGTTGATCTCTCTTGATAAGGGTGGGGATGAACTATTTGAAAATTTTGTCATGATGGGCCGCATCATGTTAATGAATCCCACAAAAACAAAACAAGAGGTAGACGCATACTTTACTGCTCATTCGGATCTCGGAATACAGCAAGTGTGGCAGAGCGTTAAAAAGAGGAACAAGGAAGATGAGATCTATAACTTAGCTATAGAAACTCAACGAACTGTACTTTTATCCGAAGAAAGAATGAAAGCATTTCTTTCACTGGACTGGGAAAATAATCTGCGCGAAAAATATAAAGAGATAGAGGGCGCTGAATATAACTTTGTACAGATTCACACGGGATTTCGCCATATATTAGCTTCTAATCTAGAAGCAGAAGCAGCACCACAGTTAGAACGCGAATTAGATGAGTTAAAGAAACTTACGCAAGAAACACTAGCGTGGTTAGAAAAGAAAGTAACTGTTAATAGTCCCGATAAGTTAATTCTGAAAGTGAATTCATACAGACGTTTAAATGCTGTTTTAAATGGTGAAGAGACATATAACGAAATCAAAAGAGAGAATGCTCATCTAATCACATATAACAATATTAAAGAGACGGAATTTTTCCCTGTAGAAGAAGAGAATAAAGCGCAACTAATAACTAATTTTAACACTGCCTATGGAGAAGAGAAAAAGAAACTCTTAGAGCCATTAGGAGTTACAGATCATATATTAAGTGCTGTAGATAGTGTTATAGCAAAGTTTGTTAATACAGTAGATACGATTCTGCATGGATTCACAGAAAGAAGTCGCTTGCATGCGTCTGCTAAAGCGGAGAATTCGTCGACGTTGGGTATATTCCCCCCTTCAAAGTCATTTTCTGTGAGGCCACTTTCTGTGAAGAAGGGGCTTGTCGAAGCGGACAAAAAAATAGCGGAAATACGAGAGCAAGCTTCAGCGGATATATCAACAGTGAAAGCACCAGGAGCGGCGTAATCGTACGGTTTATACTATTCGTCATTTTGAAAGGTGGGCAGTGTATACTGTTTGCCTTTCGAAATGCGGATTATGTTCTGATAAACGAAGCTCGTCATTGCGAGGAGCGCAGCGACGCGGCAATCCAGAGAATAGTCCACAATTTTACGACTTTTTTCCTGGATTGCTTTGCAAGCTTGCAATGACGATTTTCGTGTTCCGCGTTAAATTTCGCATTTAAAACTACAGTAACTCTATATTAAAAAACTCACCCTAATCGTATCACCAATTCCGCTAATCGTTTCCCCACTGTGCGACAAAGTGTTTTTTCATCTTCACTAATAGGATTTTCATTTTTTACACCTGCCACATGACTGACGCCATAAGGGGAGCCGCCGGATTTGGTTTCGTTTAATGCCGCTTCCGTATAAGGAATGCCAGCGATGATCATCCCGTGATGTAATAAAGGCAGCATCATCGATAATAAAGTGGTTTCTTGTCCGCCGTGTAGCGTGCTCGTAGAAGTAAATACGGTTGCCGGTTTGCCGACTAAAGCACCCTCTATCCATAATCCACTGGTGCTATCTAAAAAATATTTCATCGGCGCTGCCATATTACCAAATCGTGTAGGGCTTCCTAAGGCTAAACCATCACATTGTTTTAATTCCTCTAAAGTGACAAAAGGCGCGCCTTCTTCAGGAATGGCGGGCTCGATTTGTTTGGTGACTACATCTACTTTAGGCACAGTGCGTAACATCGCTTCCACACCGTCTACTTCAGCAATACCGCGAGCAATAAGTTGTGCTAATGTTTTTGTGGCACCAAAACGACTGTAATAAAGAACAAGAATGGATTTCATGAGATTTCTTCTTAATGAATGATAATACTGATATTATATACCAAGCGCATTTAGAAATGCGAATATAAATTAGTATTGTCGTGCATTGTCATCCCCGCAATGGTGATTTTCATGTTCCATGTTAAATTGTGCATTTTCAAGTAAAATAGCTGCAGACAGTGTATAATATAAGTCTATATATGTGAATCTAAAGTCGAAACGTGAGATAAGCGAGATCTACCCCCTCTCCC
>CBFGYT010000238.1:0-2939 GCA_965653065.1 uncultured bacterium
GATGAATACCACGCACCTTGATTATGCGGCTCTTCTTGACACCACACGATGTCTTTAACGTGTGCATACGGTTTTAATATTGCCTTTAAGCAATCTTCTGGGAATGGATATAGTTGCTCAATGCGAATGATGGCCACATCTTTTTGTCCAGCATCGCGACGTTTTTGTAATAAATCATAATACACTCGACCCGAGCATAATACGATGCGCTCTACTTTTTTCACCGGCAAACTATCTATTTCACCAATGACGGGTTGGAATGCGCCTTCAATTAAATCTTCCCAAGTGGAAACCGCCAATTTATGACGTAATAAACTTTTCGGTGTCATCACAATCAAAGGTTTACGATATGGCCGTACCATTTGTCTACGGATCATATGAAAACATTGTGCAGGTGTGGTTGGAATACAGACTTGCAAATTATGTTCAGCGCACAATTGTAAAAAACGTTCTAAGCGCGCTGAGGTATGTTCTGGGCCCATGCCTTCATAGCCATGCGGTAAAAATAAAGCAAGTCCTGAATAACGCGACCACTTTTGTTCAGCCGCGCTGATGAATTGATCAATCACCACTTGCGCACCATTCACAAAATCACCAAATTGCGCTTCCCAAATCACTAATGTTTTGGGTTGTGTGCTGGCATAACCATATTCAAAAGCCATCACCGCTTCTTCTGATAAAACAGAATCAATAATAGCAACTTGATCGGCACGTTGCTGACATTGCGTCAAGGGTAAATATTCTTGTCCAGTCTCATAATCATGTAATACGGCATGGCGATGAGAAAATGTTCCGCGACCACAATCTTGTCCGGACATACGCACATTAAATCCAGCATTGAGTAATGAAGCATACGCTAAGTTTTCGGCAAAGCCCCACATGAAAGGTTCTTTGCCTGCGGCCATTTCTGCGCGCGCTTGCATTTCACGTGCTACTTGAGGTTGTAAAGAAAATCCTTCTGGTAAGGTTAATAATTTTTTAGCTAGATCGCGTAATTCTTTGGCTTTAATTTTATCTTTATATTCCACATCCCATTCATTGCCTACATAGATACTCCAATCGGCAGCTTTGGCGTGATCGGGATTTTCATCGACTACATCGACGACCGATTTGCCTGCATCGAGCAATTCACGATAATGATCGACCAGACTCGTTCTTTCTTGTTCAGTTAATACATTTTGTTGTTGTAAACTATCGCCATACAGGGTTAACAGTGTCGGACGTTGGCGGATGGTATGATACATCAGTGGTTGCGTAATCGCCGGCTCGTCGGCCTCATTATGTCCTAAGCGTCGATACGCCACTAAATCAATCACCACATCGCGATTAAATTGCATTCTAAAATCTAACGCTAAAATAGCTGCTTTGACGACCGCTTCTGGATCATCACCGTTGACATGAATAATCGGCGCTTCCACCATCTTAGCCACATCGGTACAATAGCGCGAAGAGCGTGCATCGCGGGGGTCGCTGGTGGTAAATCCGACTTGATTGTTGATGACCACATGCACTGTGCCACCCGTCGTATAGCCTCGTGTTTGTGACATATTAAATGTTTCCATCACCACCCCTTGACCAATAAACGCCGCATCGCCATGCACAATCACTGGCACAACACTATTACGCTTACTATCATCGATTCTATCTTGTCGGGCGCGAACGGAACCTTCCACAACAGGGGAAATAATTTCTAAATGCGATGGGTTAAATGCCAACGTTAAATGCATTAATCCATGTGGCGTTTCAACATTGGTTGAATACCCTAAATGATACTTAACATCGCCAGAACGACCATTTTCTAAATGTTTACCGGCAAATTCATCAAATAAAACTTGCGTTGGTTTCCCTAATATATTCACCAATACATTTAAGCGGCCGCGATGTGCCATACCAATAATAAATTCTTTAACTTGATTATCGCCTGCTCGCTCGATGAGCGCTGCCATCAATGGAATAAAACTATCGCTGCCTTCTAAGGAAAAGCGCTTTTGACCAACGAATTTATTGCCTAGATATTTTTCTAGCCCTTCTGCAGCAACCAACTTTTTGAAAATCTTTTTTTTGCCATCATTGTCTAATGCAGTATTGTCTGTTTCAAAACGACTTTGTAACCAATTGACAATCGTCGGATCGCTGATGTGTTTATATTCCAAAGTAATATGACCACAATAGGTCGCTGCTAATTTTTTACCGATGGCAGCAATAGTGGCATTGTTGCCTAAAGTGGGCACTCCAAATTCTTGCGGATTGACTGTTGTATTCAGATCGGAAGAAGATAACCCATAAGTCTTAGGATCTAATAGATCATGATCTTTCGTCACGGTTAATTGTAAAGGATCTAATTCTGCCATCATATGCCCATAACGGCGATAGGCATCAAACCATTGCCCTGCTTGATAATACAGTGGCGATGCAACTTCCGAAGTCTGCGCACTCGCTGTTAGCGGTTGTTGCGCTAAGTGCAAAAAATGCTGCCGTATACTCTCAGGCGAAATTTCTTTTTGTCCGTTGACTTTAGGTAATTCATCAAAATAACGACGCCAATCATTGGATAGCGAATTGGGATCAGTTAAATAAATTTCATACATCTCTTCTAAATACGCCACATTACCGCCGGCTAAAAAAGACGACTGACGCATTTTCTGCAAATAAGATTGCTCGGACATAACAGCTAACTTCCTTCTTTTAATAGTTCTGAACGAATATGGCCTATGGCACGCGTTGGATTTAATCCTTTAGGACAAACATCCACACAATTCATAATCCCGCGGCAACGAAATACACTGAAAGGATCCATCAAGGCTTCTAATCGTTGTTCTTTTGCGGTATCGCGGCTATCGGCAATAAATCGATACGCTTGTAATAATCCAGCAGGGCCAACAAATTTATCTGGATTCCACCAAAAAGAAGGACAAGAAGTAGAACAGCACGCACATAAA
>CBFGYT010000239.1:0-2915 GCA_965653065.1 uncultured bacterium
GAAGCAGCACGTGTGAAAGAAGAAGCAGCACGTGTGAAAGAAGAAGCAGCACGTGTGAAAGAAGAAGCAGCACGTGAGAGAGAAGAAGCGCGAGCGAAAGAAGAGGTGCCTAAAGAGGTTTTATTTTTATATTTTGACAAACCATATGAAGAGATATATAAATTAGTTCAAGAGAAATATAATATAGAAAAAAGAAAAGAAGAAAAAGAGGACTCATATGATCAAGAGTTATTGTGCTATCTAAGGGGATATGCTAATGCGCAATCAGAATTAGATTTTATGCAACTACAATTATATCTGATGGGTCTCTATAATAAAAGCATCGGAAAAATAAAAGAGTATTATCCTGAGCCATCTAAAGAAATAAAAGCATATTTTTTAGGACGATATTCGACTATTTTTGCAACTATTAATAGCTTATTGGGTATTGAGGAGCCAAAGGATCGTCCAGATGAAGCAGAGATAGAGGACTATAGTAAGCAGCTAACTCGTTTACAGGTGCAATCACAAGCTTCATCTTCACAACAGGCTGTGCCACATATACCCTCAATGATGATGGGATATCCTAATCAAATGGTGCAACCTTATCCTAATCAAATGATGTTATATCCAGCCCAAATGATGGCATTCTATCAGAGCCCAATGGGGGTATATCCAGTTCCAGGAGCGTTAGGATATTCGGCACCAAGACCACCAGAAAATTCAGAGGCCGATCCGGGTGGAATACTGCGTTTTTTCAATCCAACACGATTGCCTAGCGGCGAAGCTCAGGGAACAAATGTTGCACAGGGGACACGTGTTGTGCCAGGGCAATCGGGGGCATCATAATGTCAACAGTCCCGCTATAGTCATTAATGAGTAGTGTTTATTTGAGATTTCTACGGCAAAGGATAGCGCTGAATTTGCCGTAACGTTTTCATATCGCCTACGTTAAACCATAAGCCAGAATAATATTCGCCGCTGACTAAGCCTTGCGAGCAAGCAGTGCGCCAAACATTCAGTAAAGGAAATGTAGTAGCGGGTGCGTCACGAAATAAATCGGGATGTAACACACTAATGCCGGCATAGTTTAATTTATTGTTGCCATAGCAAGAAACAAAATCGCCGTGCAAAGAGAAATCACCTTTTTTATTAGGCAATCGATCATTTAAAATTAAATGCGCTAATTGCTTAGGTGCAGTCAATTGTGCTAACGGATAATCACACCAAATGTCAGCGCTGATCACAATAAAAGGATCTTTGCCTAATAAGGGTAATGCTTTTTTAATGCCGCCACCCGTTTCTAAAGGTTTTTCTTCTACGGAATAAGCGATGGTTAAACCATAACGCGCGCCATTGCCTACATAAGATTGAATTAAATGGCCTAAATGACTGACATTGATAACACACTCGCGAATGCCGGCATTGGCTAAATTTATCAAGTGATAATCGATTAAAGTCATATCGCCATGTACCTTTAATAAAGGTTTGGGGGTGTATTTGGTTAATTCTGCCAAGCGTTTGCCATAACCCGCGGCGAGTAACATTGCTTTCATCGTTCATACACCTCTAGAAAAGTGGGTGATACACGCGTTTGTAAGAAAGTATAAAACTCAGCTAATTCACTATACTGTTGACTGATATGACAAACATAATTCAATGTGCGCGGAATATAAGGAATAAAATTGGCATTGTTATCGCGTAACAATTTACGTGCAAAAATAAAAATAGCTTTTAAATGGCGTTGCATGCCCATCCAATCAAACCATTTTTTAAATTGTAAAAAAGTAACTTCTTGTAAAAGCGATGTGTGCACCGCCTTGTGATAATAATCTTGCAGATGGGTTTGCAATTGATCATTATTTAAAGTGACATAACAATCGCGTAGTAAAGACACTAAATCATAAGTGATGGGTCCGACTACGGCATCTTGAAAATCGAGTATGCCAATTTTATTATTGTCTAAGACCATTAAGTTACGCGAATGATAATCACGATGGGTAAAATAATAAGGTTGCTCTTCGGCATTGGTAATTAACTGTTGGAAAGTTTTTTCTAACAGGACGGTTTCTGCTGCACTTAAAGTTAATTTTAAATAATCTTGTAAAAACCATTGCGTAAAAAAATTTAATTCTTTGCGGATAAACTCCGCATCGAATCGCGGCAATGGCGCTGCAGGCAAAGCATAGTGCTGTAATGTAATTAAATCATTTATTGCCGCTTGGTATAAATGAGGACTTTGCGGCGACAATGCTTGATGCCACAGCCAGATATCGCCCAAATCACTCATGAGAATAAAGCCTTGGGCTAAATTCACATGATATAAATGGGGCGCATGCAAAGATAGTTTTTCTAAATGCTGTTGAATGGCAACAAAAGAATGGCTGTCTTCTAATTCAGGCGGCGCGTCCATGGCAATCCAGGACTGTTGCTGATGTTGAATACGAAAATAGCGCCGAAAACTAGCATCGCCCGCTAAAGGGTGGATGGTAAAATTCGCCTGCGGCAAACAAGTTGCTAGCCAATTCTTTAAGGCTTCCAAGCGGGTATCGGTGGGGAGTGTTACAGTAGTCATAGCAGTCTCTATGAAGAAAATCCTCTGTATATAGGTTAAATATGATAAATTATGCCATACAACTTCCTTCATGGCAAAGTAGGGTTATATACAAGCTGTGGGTCGATTGAAGTGATAAATAGTTATTTTAATAGAAGGTAAAGTCTTAATGTCAATGTCATCAGAAAATACAAAGAGAAATTGTAGGAAAAAAGCAGAAGCTGAGCAGATCCCCAATTTTTCTGCTTGGTGGCGTAATAATAAGCAAGCAAGTTATAGCATATTTAATGACCAGAAAATATATCAATCTTTTGCTGAAGCGCTACAAGCAAAAGAACCAAAAGATATTGATATTAAAAGGGTGATGGACTTATTTGCAACA
>CBFGYT010000240.1:0-2904 GCA_965653065.1 uncultured bacterium
TTTAACTTATTACTGTATGTAAATCGGCATCAAATTAAATAAATCATCCATACCGTGCCCGTTGACAGACAGCAATTCGATAACTTGATCCGAGCCAAGCTGCCTAAACAAAGTTGCATCTAATACCGCTTCTCTGGATTCAGTAACACTTTGCGAAGAACCCTCGCTACCACCATGAGGGCCTGAGCTACTATTTTGCCCATAAGTTACACGTTGTACGCGCGCTTGTCCGGCTAATTCATTCATCATCGTAAGAGTCGCACGGTCTTCCGTCCTAAAACAAAATTTTTGCCTAAAGTTTTGTATTACCGCATGCGCTAGATCATGATCGCCAATGGCTGCATAGAAGCTAGATACGGATTGGGATGAAATAATACCTATTGTTTTGCTGCTTCTGGACTTATCCCAGAAATTTAGATCGGACAAGCCGTCTTTGCTAGCGCTAATTAAATCTTGGTATTCATCACACATAAAGAAAACAGGGCGGTTTTGATCCCATTCTGGGTGATGAATACGGTTTTGCATCATGTTAAAAAAGCAAAGCTTAATAAAGGTATAAGCTACTTTAGCACCAGCGCCCCAACGAGACAGTGGCATATCAACCAAGAAGATCATGCCATCTAAAAGAGCGGTCATGTCTAACCCTTCTTGTTGTTGTGAGCAAAATGCATCCGTTAGTTCTGGGTGGTTAAAGGGGGATAATGCTTGTGCGATGGTTGCGTTAACGCCACTTTTTACTTTGTCGTCAAATGTTGCAAAAACATTATCGTGATAGCGAAGATAACTCTTTAATAGTCGTTGTTCTTTTTCTTCTAAACCAACTAGAACGGGATTAATTTCCGCTTGTATCCCATCTCTAAATTCTTCATCAAATAAGTAATTATACAGATCATGCAAATTGTACCATTGTGGCAAGAACGATAAGACCCCTAAAGTATTTCGACATAACTCGGTTGCTGTATCTATCCAAAAGCTATCGACACGAGAGCCACCACTTAACAGTAGAGCGGACTTTAAAAAAGACGCCGCTGTTTCGGGTGTTAATCCGGCTAATAAATTAATGCCGTCGTGGTTTGGGCCAATAGTAACTACTTCTCTGTTGCAGTTATAAGTTAAAGTATCAACTGCTTTTCTAACATCCCCCTTGACATCGAACAACAATCCACCGCACCCTTGATCTAACAATTGTGCGAGTAACGGTTGCATTAAGCGGGTTGTTTTGCCGGAGCCAATCCCACCTAACACTAAAATATTCTGTGCAGCATCTTCAATCGATAAAGTTATTTCTTGATTGGCGGCTAATCCGGTGCGATGCCATAGTTGTAATAAATAGCCGGTAGAGCGGCCGACCCATAAACCAAATGGTGCATTAGCCGGATCTATTGTTTGTGTCGGTTTCTTTTTATTAGCATCTCTTGATGCTGCTGTTTCAGGTAAAAGGCGCGGGATTATATAATTTAATCCGAACCCGACAGCGATGCTAATTACAACATAATGCCACCACGATGTGATATAGGTGTTTTTTAAAGAAGGGTGTCCGCTTCCAAGGCTTAAGATAATTCCTGCTATATGATTTAGTAAATACATGACAGCAAAACCAATCACTAGGAATGAAATTACTCTTTGAGCGCTTGAATACTGATTTAACATGGCTCGTGAAGGAATTTGTTTATTCTTCACCATAAAAAATACAGTCGAAAAAACAGGGATAACATAATATAAGACACCAACCCAAGTGCCAACAGTTGTGCCAATACTTAAAGCATACCCAAAGCCTTCTTTTTGATGCGTCCAGGCAAAAGCTATCCATAATACAATGGTTGCAACTACTGCAACGGCTATGCCAATATAGCCGCCTCGCCATGAACTAGGTTGGTAGCTAAATTCTATGGTTGGGGTCTCGCCATGCTCGGGTGCGTAGGCTATTCCGTTTAGGCGCAATTCTCTTAGATTATCAATAACCGTTGTCATGATAGTATCCTTATTGAATTTGAGAGTAGGCTATTTTACTCTTTTTTATTGAAGAGGGTATACAGCTTGATGCTGGTAATTTTTTGACCTTTTCCAACAAAATTTAAGGTGGAATATGAAAGTGAAAAGAAAAAGCTTAGGACGTAAAATAATCGCAGCTATAAATGAAGCCATAAAAACACCTAAAGCGAGAAAGGAAAAATGCATTAAAGATAAGCCTAAGTGCACAACACCTCTAGACTAAGCTGCTTTATCCATTGGATCAACGTGAATTTTATCACTCACTTTTTTTATTTTCCAAACGTCATATTGTGATTGCAAATTAACCCAGAACTCTATGCTAGTACCAAAAAACTTAGATAATCTTACGGCCATTTCAGCACTTATAGAGGCATTGCCATTAAGCAGCCTAGATAAAGTCATCCGCGCTACACCCAAACGAAGCGCTGCCTCAGTTACCGTTAGCCCTGTGCCATCTATTAAACTTTCTTTGACAATTAAGCCAGGATGAATTGCGTTATACATATTGCTCACCTACTATTGTGATAATCCAAATAATCCACCAATATTGCATTACCTTCTTCAAATTTGTAGATAATGCGCCAATTTTTATTTACCGTTACAGCGTAATAGCCTTTTAGCTTCCCAATTAATCCATGAAATCCCATACCAGGCAAATTTAATTCCTCTGGATCAATCGCAGCATTGAGTCTTTGTAGAATGCTCAAGATCCGTTGCGCATGTTTCGCTTGGATCCCAGCCATTGAACCAGTTTCCCAAAATAGCTTAAGCCCTTTATGTTGCCAAGATAGTATCATTTAAAACTTAAGCCTTAATTAATCACTGTAATGATAAGTGTAGCGTATCACATAGCAGATGTCAATTATTTACTGATTCTTTTTGATCTTCAGTAACGCGTCTAAGCTATCGACA
>CBFGYT010000241.1:0-2891 GCA_965653065.1 uncultured bacterium
CTGGAATTACGCCCCCTGATGGGTAACCGTATTTATGGCTGTGATGATTGCCAACTCATTTGTCCATGGAATCGCTACGCGCCGGCAAGCACAGAAAAACAATTTTTTGCACGTCAAGATTTAGATTCGGCCGATCTAATTGAATTATTCGCTTGGGATGAGACTACTTTTTTAACCAAAACTGAAGGCTCTGCTATTCGCCGTTTAGGGCACAGTCGTTGGTTACGCAATATTGCTGTGGCGATGGGCAATGCGCCTTATGATGAAGCTATCATTGCTGCATTACAACAACGTGCCACTATAGACAATGCTTTAATCAAAGAGCATGTTGTATGGGCGTTAAGTCAGCAGCAACAAAAGAAAGACGTATCACCACAAGCAGATGAAAAATTACGGAAAATAAATGAGAAATTAAATTTACACTATTGAAAAATAACAAGTTTATATTATTTTCACCTAAAATATACGAATAATCCATCCCTCTCAAATTATCATTATGAAAAATAATCGCTTTTATATTCTTGTTTCTTACTGAAGAAAGTGTTATTATCCGTACGTCGATTTATTGATTGACAATATTAATTTCTATAAAACATTTATAATATTATTAGCAAGGTAACTTATGGCAAGTTCTGTAGGCACAGTATTAAAAGATATGGGCGTTACTATTTGGCAACAACCCTCTTCTACTTTACGCGCTTTTCTAGAAATAAATAAAATATCTCCTATTATTACTGAAGAAGATGTATATAAGCTTTTGCAAGAAAATCGAGGCTATTATCGGATAGTGGCTAATGATAATGGTAGCGCGACTTTTATAACATACTCACAAACCCTGCCAGAACGTAGTAAACCCATTAGAACAACCTTAACGTTTAATAATAGTTCAAATGACAGATCAAATACGCTCAAAAAGATAGAAGAAAAATTAGATATAGAAGAACTGTACAAAGCCATTTGTGCAGACTACCCTTGTCGTTTTCTTTTATACCCAACAGCAGATGGTGAGCAGATAAGATGTCTTCATTATGACTATAATGTTCTGCTCATTGAAGATTTTGAAGTCACTGCTGACGGTCACTTTTTAGTTCCATTGAATAATAAATATCAACAAATATCTCTCTATCAATTCATAGATCATTTAGAAAAGAAATGTAATTTATCGAGTTATTTCCCAGATAAAAAGCCTGCAAAACCCATTGTCGATAATAAGCCCGTTGTAACAGTGGATCCTGCTGCACGATTTATAGAATGGTGTAACGCTAATCTTCTATACGCATTTGAGCAGTTAAGCCCACGCGCCCCTTCACCATTAAGCTATGAAGAAAGTCCGTTGTTAAATTATGAAGAAACTCCCTTAGCAGCTTCAGAACTAATACCCTCTTGTCGAGAACTAGACACTTCATTGGCTGTGCAATTAATTGCTCCACAAGAAACCGATTTTAATGAGGTGAAGATAACACCTGAAGAAAAAATTTTGTCGGACTCAGCGTTAGAGTCTTGTTTTAAGCCTAAATCAAGCACTTCATATGAAGATGCTCATTTAGGAACACCTAAAAAAAGAATTCCTCCGAAGCAGTCACATAGTTCTATAAGTAGTTCACCTAACGAAAATGAAAAAGAAAATGAAGATGAAGATGGCAATATAATTAGAGGCTATCTGAAGATGCAAACTCTCAATCGATTCAGCTCTAAAGAGAGAAAGGAAGAAATAGAGAAAGAAAGAATCACGGGGCAAATCTGGAAGCGCTTGAATACAATAAGAAAAAAACTTTTTCTAGAAGAAAACTCTTCACACCCAATGGGACAAAATGGCTTTACAGATAATAGCGAACCGAAGTCTCTTCATGCGAATCCACATGGTTTTCACAGTAACAAAAGAAAAATAGCATCAGATAGTCATAATGGTTCTAACCGTAAAAGAAGAAAAACATCTTATCAAACCACACCGATAAAAATAGCTAACTCAACGCCAAATCAGCCACACACAGCAATACAAATAAGGACTTGTTAAATTTTACGCCGCAATTTATCTATTGGGATACTAACCTCTTGAGGTGAATTGGATTTAACAGTCACGCCAAAGACAATACCATAAACCACTTCGACGCTCACCGGCAACCCATAATCATCTCGATAGCATTCATAGTGTTCAGAAAATGCTTGCATCCAAGAGGGCGATATAACAGTATTATCTAGCAGCAACAATTTTTCTTTATTTAAAGAATGTAGCAATTCTGCTGCCGTAGGATAACATAAAGTAAAATTTTCCACTTCTACAACAGGATCTTTAAATCGTAGCTGTTGCAATAAGTCTCCCCAATGATGCATATCTGAATAAGATGTAAAAATAAACTCCGGCAATAGTGTCGCAAAAACTTTCTTGATTTCAATCAATGTATCAGGCGCCAGTGTAGCAAATAGTAAAATACCGTCTTGCTTTAACACTCGGTGAAATTCTTGAAAAGCAGGATCTAAGAAAGCCTTTTCTGCTAACAGCATAGGACAATAGAGGATATCGACGCTGTGTGGCGCATATAGATTAAACTGTGACAAACTATCTTCAATGACTTGAATCACTGCATTAGGATAATGTTCTTGTATTATTGATAGTATATCGCCATTGTCTGTGCCAAATAGCAGTATAGAGTTAACTTCTTTTTTTAAAAGAAAAACTCTTTGTAGTAAAAGATCGTTAATGTGTTTTATGAATTCAGTTTGCATTTTTTTAAAAAATTCTTCTATGGCTTGCCTTATGTATACCCATTTCACTTCGAAATAAAAATTTATGTTGTGATAGTGGGAACTCGTCATTGCGAGGAGCGTAGCGACGTGGCAATCCAGTGAATTTACCATAGATCTGCGGGCTATGCACTGGATTGCCACGTCGC
>CBFGYT010000242.1:0-2887 GCA_965653065.1 uncultured bacterium
GAACGCGGACGCGGTGGCGGTCGTTCACAACAACGGGGTGCTGATTTACGTTTTGCCATTAATTTAGAATTAGATAAAGTTGTCTTTGGGACTGAAACGACTATTCGCGTACCGACTTGGGTAGGCTGCCCTGAATGCAGTGGCAGTGGCGCGGCAAAAGGATCAACGCCGGTGACCTGTAGTGATTGCGGTGGGATGGGGCAAGTTCGCATGCAACGCGGTTTTTTCACCGTACAACAGACCTGTCCAACGTGTCATGGTCAAGGGAAGAAAATCACCAATCCGTGTAATCGTTGTCGTGGTCAAGGCCGCATTCAACAAGAAAAAACATTGTCTGTTAAAATTCCAGCAGGTGTCGATAATGGCGATCGCATTCGTTTACAAGGCGAAGGCGAAGCCGGATTAAATGGCGCGCCTGCAGGCGATTTATACGTAGAAATTCATGTCAAACCACATCCTATTTTTGAGCGTCATGGCCAAGATTTACATTGTCAAATGCCAATTAGTTTTACCACGGCAGCATTAGGGGGTGAATTAGAGATCCCTACGTTACAAGGGAAAGTGAAATTAAAGATCCCACCGGAAACACAAACGGGTAAAGTATTTCGTTTGCGGGGCAAAGGCGTGCAAGCGATGCGCGGGCAAAGTATTGGCGATCTATTATGTCATATTGCCGTGGAAACCCCAGTCAATTTAAGTCGCGAACAAAAAGAAATGCTAGAAAAATTTCATCAAGCATTGGAAGAGGATAATAAAAATCATAGCCCGCAAGAAAAATCGTGGTTTGAGCGCGTGAAAGCATTTTTTGATGGGCATTAGCCGGGAGAAGAAGCGCTGAGTCTAGGAGACTTAGATGATAGTGCCGCTGCCTTGGGTGTGGGAGGCAAAGGAGATTGTGCCCATGTCCGGATATCACCACCAGCACTGCTTGATGATAATGCCTTGCTTTTAGATGGCACGCTCAATAACAAATTTTTCTTTTCAACAGTATCAGGATTTTCACTAGAAGATTCTGCTGGTATACCAGGATCTTGTAAGCAAAGATCTGTCTGGTCTTCATAATGTTCCAAAGGAAACGTAGTTTTCCTAATCGCATCTAGAATATTGATTACATAGCTTTCATCAATTTGTGTTATGTTCGGTTTGATCAGAAGACAAAGGTTAGATGGTCTATGGCTGATGGGTAGAGGTGCTTCTATGCCACTCTCTTGTCGTATTGTTTCAGACGTAGATAAGTTTTCATTTATTTCTATTTGTATGACTATCAAAGGACAGTCCTCAAAATGTTTTCTAATGATCTCTTCTTGTAGAGACTTAAAATTTCTTACCACAAATAAAAAGTCATAACCGGGATCTTTAGACATTTTGGGAAATTTCGCAATGAGTTCATCTGAACCGTCATGTAATTCGCAGATAGCTTCTTCTGTAAGGAGGTTTTCATCTAATATAGAAGATTCTTGTTTTTTGTCCCATGCTAATAAATCTTCTTTATATTTTCTTATAAACACAGCTAATTCACTTAATGTCACGGTCTCCTTTTTTAACTTTTCAGCAAAAAAGGACAATCCTTCAGTATTGTTAGCAAACGTTAAAAAGCATGATAGGTAAGTAGCGAAAGGATAAGTAAAAAGGATAATTTCGCAATCGATAATGATACATCGATCATGCTCTGGTTTATTAGCAGAAAGATCGGAAGGACCTAACCAAAATGGGGTAGGAGATTCTTTTTTGGGGGTAGGGGATGGTCCTGGCATTAACTATTCCTTATTGTTGCACTGAATAGATTTTATTATGACCGTTAATTATAACAAAATCAAACTGATCAAAACTAGATCACAATTAGGCCGCTACTAATATCCCCGGATTTAATCCTGCCTGTGCTAGTTGTCTATATAAATTCTGTGCTTCGATCATATTCAAAAAAGGCCCAACGCGTACGCGATAAAAAGTAGAATATTGTGCTGGTGTGGTTTTCACATCGACAGGTGCGACTAAAATGGTTTTTAAAGTTTGCGCTAGGCGTGTGGCATTGGCTAAATTGCGAAAAGTGCCCATTTGCAAGTAATAAGCGGTTAACTTGGCATTGTAAGGCGTATCGACGGCACTGATGCGCACATATGCCGTGCCTTTTTGCAACATGCCTAAGCGTTTGGCGGCAGCATACGATAAATCTAAAATGCGATTGCTATGAAATGGGCCGCGATCATTTACTTTCACCGTAATGGTGCGGCCATTTTCTAAATTGGTGACGGTAATAAAAGTAGGGATGGGCAATACTTTACTTGCCGCCGTCATGGCAAACATATCGTAAGGTTCGCCACTGGCAGTCATGCGTTCGGCAAATTGTTGGCCATACCAAGAGGCGGTGCCCGTTGTCGTATAGCCTTGGGTGGAAGGAATTAAAGTATACGTTTGGCCATTTACCGTATAAATTGGCTGGTTGGCGTAATCGTTATATGGTACAGGTTGCGGTGTGGCATCGTTAATGTTACTCACATCGCGGTCAATAAAAGGGGGGCCATCGGCATAGGCTAAACTCAATCCTAAAGCAATAAAACTCATCAATAGACAAGTGAACAAAGTCCGTATTGTTTTGTGCATGGATAGTCCTATTTTTAATTTCAACTATTTTAGCATGTAAAAATCATAAATAGGAAGCTAGTCAGGTTGATTTTATTCGGCAATACCCCTGTTGAATATCGTTTAATCTTGAATTGAGCACAGGCTTTTAATTGCACTTCGATCTGCTAATCTTACATTGAGCACAGGCTTTTAATTGCACTTCGATCTGCTAATCTTGAATTGAGCACAGGCTTTTAATTGCACTTCGACCTGCTAATCTTACATTGAGCACAGGCTTTTAATTGCACTTCGATCTGCTAATCTT
>CBFGYT010000243.1:0-2864 GCA_965653065.1 uncultured bacterium
ACACTTCGGCGCGTTCTCGGTGGTGGGCATGAGGCGGCGGCCGCGTCCCGCCGCTGAAATTGCATTGTTAAAATTAGAAAATCGTGAATATTACTTGCAAAAAGCGCTTAAAAATATTGGTAATAGTTATGAATACGTTATTATTGATTGTCCGCCTACGTTAAATACCTTAACAGTGAATGCATTAGTTGCCGCCAATAGCGTATTAATTCCGTTGCAATGTGAATATTATCCATTAGAAGGATTATCCGGCTTAGTTAATACCATTCAAGAGTTGAAAGAACTCGTCAATAAAGAACTCTATATTGAAGGCATTTTGCGAACGATGGTGGATCCACGCAGCCGGTTAAGCACCGATGTGACTAAAGAATTATTAGAACATTTTCCCGAACAAGTATTGAAAACCATTATTCCACGCAACGTGCGTTTAGCCGAAGCGCCCAGCTTTGGGTTACCCGCGTTGTATTATGATATTAAATCGCCCGGAGCCAAAGCGTATATAGAATTGGCCGAAGAAATTTTAGCGCGCATCAAAGTGCGTCGTAGTGAAAAACAATCCCTAGAAATTGCATAGAGGTGAATGATATGTCCAGATCTCGTTTAGGTCGTAGTTTAGGTGACTTACTCAGTAATACATTAAGTAACGATAAAATAGAAGCCACATCTAAAACTGATTCTGCTTTACAAGAATTATCGTTAACGTTGATACAAGCCGGCCAATTCCAACCGCGTCGCGATATTGAGCCAGAAGCGTTAGAAGAATTAGCGGCGTCGATTAAGGCACAAGGAATACTACAACCTATCGTAGTACGGCCTATTGAAGAAAATCGTTATGAAATTATTGCCGGTGAACGCCGTTTTCGTGCGGCACAATTAGCAGGATTAAGCAAAATCCCTGCCATTATCAAAGAAGTCGATGATCAAACCACGATGGCACTGGCATTAATTGAAAATATTCAACGCGAAGATTTATCGCCATTAGATGAAGCTTTAGCCATAGAGCGATTAATTGATGAATATCAATTAACGCACGATGATGCTGCGGCATTGCTAGGTAAATCACGCACACAAATCAGCAATTTATTGCGTTTATTAAATTTAGAACCTCAAGTGAAACAATGGTTGGCGGAAAAGAAATTGGATTTAGGGCACGCTAAAGTATTACTAGGGGTGATAGGTCGCCAACAGATCCAAGCAGCAGAAAAAGTGATTGCGCAAGGATTAACGGTACGACAGACAGAAGCGTTAATCAATGAAGATAAAGCAACTGATCCCGTCACAGAAAAAATAGCACGCCTGTTAACACCCAATTTACAAGCGCTACAAGCTCGTTTTGCTGCCTTATTATCGACTAAAGCCATAGTCAAACCAGGCAAAGGCCATCGCGGTAAATTGGTATTGCCTTATAAAAACGAAGCTGAGCTGGCTCATTGGTTGGCACGATTACAAACGTTAGAAGCGGTAACAGAAGAGTAAGTGCTGTGACTATATACTGAGCGCACTTGAAGAAGCGGGATCTTGTAGGGTGGATTCTGAAGAATCCTCCCTACAGAAAACCCGCAGGTTTAAATGCGGTGACTATATATCACTTGCTATCATCTTGATATGCCTCTGCTTCTATATCCAATTTGACCGTATCCCCTAAAGCGGGCAAATACGCAGAAACGCCAAAGTCAGAACGTTTAATGGTCGTCGTGGCGCTAAACCCAACAGCATTTTTTTTAACAAATGGATTTGCACCCATTTTATTTAACACGACCTTTAAGGTCACTGGCTTTGATACGCCATGAAGCGTTAAAGTGCCATGCACCGTAGCTGTATTTTTCCCAGTGACGACGACTTTATCACTGACATATGTTGCTGTAGGATACTTTGCTACATCAAAAAAATCAGGTGATAGCAATGCTGTATTCAGATCAGGATCTCCTGTGATGAGAGAATCTATCTTGATTTTTACATCTAACTTACTGTGCTCAGGATGATGCGGATCTAATTGTAAGGTTCCATTAGCTGCCCATTTCCCCATATAAGTAGAAAAGCCTAAATGGTTTATTCGCCAATTAACACTAGTGTGACTAGGGTCGAATGTGTAGTTATCTGCCCAAGCCACTCCAAGGAATGAAAAACACATTAATGAAGAGAAAATCCACGTTCTTAATTTCATAATTTTATCCTTACTAACATAAATACCTTCTTTAAGAATAACACATTTTTTATATCACAAGCAGAATCTTGCTAACACGATTTTTTATCTATTCACTATAAAGAATACTGACAAGATAATTGACTATTAAATTCATACTTCTTTTACTGTCTATCTATTAGACTCTTTTAAGGCTTAAAAAAGAACTTTTATTTTATTTTAAACGAATGGTTGACAAATCGTTATAATTCAATATAATACCGTTCGTTCGTTATGGATTATATTTGTTTTATTCGAAGGTAAAAAAAATGAGCTTTAATGCTACCGAGATGGCGTTTGCACAAACGTCACGTTCCAATTCAAAGGCTAAAAATGATTCTTTGTCATTAAATGACATATTAGACATCATCAACGCTGATGAAAACATAGTAGCGATGCTCACAGATAAAGATAGTATATTTCCTGAATTACTTTCGCAAATAGATGTCGCTATCTCTTCCTACTTTGGTCGTGTTGCTATGCACAATGAGCGAAATACAAGGGTATCGATCCGCACACAAACGGTTGCATCACAAAAGAGACCTAACACACCGTTCGATGAAAATATTGCAACTATAATCACGACTCCACATGGAACTAAACACAGCTGCGAAGTAGCGCAAACTAGTATCAAGGCGTAAGCGGACTTCTTGTCCACGGGCAATAGGATTAAAAATGCCCA
>CBFGYT010000244.1:0-2838 GCA_965653065.1 uncultured bacterium
CCACATCGGCCACCGTGCCCAATGCCACTAAATCTAAAGCATGTGCCAAGTTCGGCTCGGCAATATTATTCTGTTGAAACCAATTGATTTCACGTAACCGTGCGCGCAAAGCGAGTAATACATAAAAGACTACGCCAACGCCCGCCAACGATTTGCTGGCAAACGCACATCCAGGTTGATTGGGATTAATGATCACTTCGGCAGGAGGCAGACTGTCCCCTGGCAAGTGATGATCAGTCACCATCACTTTAATATTTAATTCATGGGCTTTGGCAATACCATCGTGACTGGAAATACCATTGTCAACCGTAATGATCCAATCCGGCTTTTTATCTGCTGCCACCATCACAATTTCTGGCGTTAAACCATAACCATATTCAAAACGATTTGGCACTAAATAATCGATGTGTTGCAAGCCAAAAGAACGTAATACCGATACCAATAATGCAGAACTGGTAGCGCCATCGGCATCGAAATCGCCGATGACTAATACGCGTAATTGTTGTTGTAACATAGCGGCTAAATAATCACAGGCTTTGTCAATATTTAATAAATCATGATAGGGTAATAATTGATTTAATTCATTGTCTAATTGCGATAGATCAGATACTTCGCGTGCGGCATAAATACGTTTTAATAAGGCAGGTAGCTTATCACTTAACGTGTTTATGTGTTGTTGATTAACAGATCGTCGTACAATTTTAGGCATGATAGGACTCTAAAGCAAAAAACTTATTTTTAAACCTGGATCCCCGCGTGCGCGGGGATGACAATTCACAACAATTGTCATTATCTTTCGCATACCGTAATACAAGAATGTCGTCATTGCGAGCGCAACGAAGCAATCCAGGAAATAAATCGTAAAATAGTCGGCTATTCTCCTGGATTGCTAACTATTTCACTTAGTCGTTTCATCCGCGGATCCTTCCTGCTTCGCTAATCGTAATGCTAAATACACCGTTTGTATTGTCGTAATCGCCGCCAATGCGACCCAGAACGCCAACACATAACCGGCCCAAATCGGTTGGAATATGCTAACTAATATCACTAATAACATTAAAGGATACATTTCACCGCGATTTAAAATACGCCAAATCTTTTTTTCATCGGGATCATCGACTGCTTTGCGATGATTGGCATAGGCGACTTCAAACGAGGGCATAATGGCGCAGAATAATGCAATCGCCACCCACGATCCCAATGACCAATACGGTGTGACGATCGCCAATTTAAAATAAGAAAAAATCACAAAAAAATCGACAAAGCGATCCAGGCTGCCATCTAGAAATGCACCATAATGACTGCTTTTTTGTCCGGCACGCGCCACTGCGCCATCAATGATATCAAATAATCCTGCCAAAATAAAAAATGCCAATCCCGTGCCGGTAAATGCATGGGCGATAAACGCATACCCCACGATGCCTAATATCAAAGTCAACCATGTGTACGCATTAGCATCGATGGGCAAGCGCAACAGTCGTTGCCCTAATGCCGCAGAAAAATTTCCCCACCACACACATTTTTCTTTAATCATCGTTAAGTCCTTGGTAAAGTCACCCCAGTTTGTCCTTGATATTTGCCACGTCTATCCGCATAAGACACATCGCAGGCTTCGTCTGATTGTAGAAAGATCATTTGCGCAATGCCTTCGCCAGCATAAATCTTTGCAGGTGACGACGTACTGTTAGAAATCTCCAAAGTCACATGCCCTTCCCACCCTGGCTCTAAGGGTGTGACATTGATAATTTGGCCGCAACGTGCATAAGTGGATTTTCCTAAACAAATACACAACACATCGCGTGGAATGCGAAAATATTCTACGGTACGTGCTAAAGCGAATGAATTCGGTGGGATGATACACACATCGGTTTCTACATCGACAAAGCCATTGGCATCAAATGCTTTGGGATCGACCATGCTAGAATTGATATTGGTAAAAATCTTAAATTCACTGGCACAGCGCACATCATAGCCATAACTGGAAGTACCATAGGAAATAATACTGCGGCCATCGATATGACGAACTTGTTCAGCACTAAATGGCTCGATCATGCCGCAGGTTTCACTCATCTCTTTAATCCAACGGTCTGCTTTGATACTCATGTTTTTTTAACTCCTCTCTACAACAATCTTCGGAAACTTCTTTTTAACAGTCGCCGCACGCACAGCTAAACGTGCTGCCATTTTTACTGCAATATCTGCATATAATTTTGCGATAGGGGATTCTGGATCCTGCATCGCTATCGGTATTCCAGCATCACTGGCGCGACGAATATCTGTATTTAATGGCAATGTACCTATACGATCTAAATTAAATTGGCTGGCCATTTGTTTTGCGCCATCATCACCAAAAATAGGATCGCTGTGCTGACAATTCGGGCAATGATAATACGCCATATTTTCTACCACACCTAAAATCGGGATCATCACTTTTTTAAACATCGCCACCGCTTTTTGCACGTCTAATAATGCCAGATCTTGTGGCGTAGTCACAACTATGCTGCCTGAAACTGGGATCTTTTGTGCTAAAGTCAATTGAATATCGCCTGTCCCCGGCGGCATATCTATCAATAAATAATCTAATTCGTGCCATAGTGTTTCATTCAACAATTGTTGCAACGCGCCACTCACCATAGGGCCGCGCCAAATGACTGGCGTATCCACCGTATCTAATAGATAGCCAATCGACATCGATTGAATATCGTATTTCACCATCGGAATGAGCGCTTTGCCTTGTAATTGTGGCTTTTCTGTAATCCCCAATAGATTCGGTTGATTCGGGCCATAAATATCAGCATCTAAAATCCCCACGCGCGCGCCTTGTTGCATTAAGGCAAT
>CBFGYT010000245.1:0-2814 GCA_965653065.1 uncultured bacterium
GGATTGGCTTTAGCAATAAAGCAATTACTTATACGCCTGAAGAACGACAGCATGGTAAAAGCAGTTGGGGATTTAAAAAATTATTTTCCTTGGCTATAACAGGCATCATTTCTTTTTCTAGTGTGCCATTACGCATGTGGTCTGTCATAGGCGCTGTTATTTCTTCATTGTCTTTAATTTATGCGCTTTGCATTGTGTTAGACACTTTGATCAATGGCATCGATGTACCCGGCTATGCAACCATCGTCGTAGGCATTATGTTTTTTGGCGGCATACAATTATTATCGATCGGAATTCTAGGAGAGTATATTGCGAGAATTTTTACAGAAGTCAAACAACGCCCCTCTTATATTATTCGTCAACTTTTATCTTCTAAGTAAATAGATATCATGAAGTTTAAAAAAATCGTAGTATGCGCTGATGATTTCGCTCTGAATAACGCTGTATCAAAAGCGATCCTCGATTTGTTAAAGACTCGCTGTATCAATGCAACGTCTTGCATGACCACTAGTCCGCTATGGCCACAATGGGGAAGTGATTTAAAGCCATTAGCGGCCGATTGTTTTGTTGGCATCCATTTAGACATCACGCAATTTATGCCTTTAAGTGCTACGTCATCTCAAGGATTATCACAAAGCTATTCTATCGCACAAACTATTTTGCGTGCTTATAGTCGTCGGCTGTCTCTGCGTGCTTTAACCTATGAGTTTGAAATGCAATTACAACATTTTTGCGATGTGATGGGTCAACACCCACAATTCATAGATGGACATCAACATATTCATCAATTCCCTATCATTCGCGATGCGTTAATACTCGCTTGCAAGCATTTTTTTAAAACGGACATTCCTAGTATTCGTTTAGTGAATGGGTATCCTTTCTTAACACCCCTACGAGACAGTTTCGCTAAAATAGTGATCCATGCATTAGGCAGAAATAAACTACAACGCGCATTGATACAAGAAAAAATCCCCTATTATTCAGACTTTAAAGGTATTTATGTTTTTAAAGGCACACCCAATCTTACCCAGACTTTTTCTAAGTTCTTAGAACAAATTCAAGATAAGGGTATACTCATGTGCCATCCCGGATATTCCTCTACCGATGAAGAGGATCCCATTCGAGATCTGCGAGAGCAAGAATATACATTTTTAAAATCGAATACATGGCAACAATTATTGCACGACCATCATATTCAACTAGATTCTAAGGACTCTACACAATGACCATAAATGAATTACAAGCCCCTTGTAGAAAAGAACTTTTTTGGTTAGGCATTGGATTTACTATCCTTTATTTTATGTTTTTAGGCAGCCACCCTTTATTTTCTCCCGATGAAAGTCGTTATTCAGAAGTTGCGCGTGAAATGCTCGCTTCGCATGATTTCATCATTCCGCATTTAAATGGATCTTTATTTTTTCATAAACCCATCTTATTTTATTGGTTACAAACCCTATCTTTATCGGTAGGCGGAATTAATCCTTGGAGTATTCGTGCCATACCCGCCTTATTTGGAATTGGCGGTATCCTTTTTACGTATTGGAGTACCAGCTTATTGTTAGGCCGACAAACAGGGCGCTTGAGTGCTATTATTTTGGGAACAACGCCTCTTTATTTTGGTGCCGCGCATTATGCCAATATGGATTTAGAAGTAGCTGTGTGGATTAGCTTTAGTTTATTGTCACTATTAATTGGGATCTTACACAATAAAAAATCTTGGCTCTGGTTTGCTTATGTCTGTGGTGGTCTTGCCTTTTTGACAAAAGGATTAATTGGTATTTTCTTTCCCGTGGCAATCATGGGATTATGGATACTCATCACTCATCAATGGAACCTCATAAAAAAATTGCAATTACCCTTAGGCATATTATTATTGGCTGTTATTATTTTACCTTGGTTGATTCTTGCTAGTCGTGCTAATCCCGATTTTTTACATTTTTTCTTTTTAGTACAACAACTACAACGCTTTTCTAGTAATCAATTTAATAGCATTCAACCGTGGTGGTTTTATATAGTACTTATGGTCGGAGGATTTCTCCCGTGGAGTTACTTTTTCTTCACTCGCTTAAAACCGTTTTATAAACAGTATTACAACAATAAGATTGTTATCTATTTAACGCTTTGGGTTATAGTTGTTTTGATTTTCTTTTCTATTCCTGCATCTAAACTGGCAGGCTATATACTCCCTATGTTTACGCCATTGGCTATTTTGACTGCAATGATTATCGTCGAAAAACAATTATCACAGAAAGTCTTTTATACTATCACAGGCTGTTTAATCATGTTGAGTTTGATTGTCGGATACTCTATTCAATATCTTCCCAGTAAAAATTTGCACAGCACTCGTCCATTAATTGCTGCTCTGCCGCAAGATAGACCGCCTTTATCTATTGTGAGTTATAACTTTTATTTCCAAGATTTGCCCTTATATAGTCATCAAATCATACGCGTGGTTTATCATTGGCAAGCGCTGCATAGTGATAATTGGGCCAGCGAACTTTTCTATGGTCAAGCGTATGATCCTTCTTTGACTCAACGATTAATAAGCTTTGATACCTTTTGGCAGTTGTGGCAACAAAAACAACCTTTATATGTATTTTTACATACTAAAGATTTTCCTAGTTTCTCTGCACAAGCACATGGTGCCGTTAGAGTGATTGCACAAACTGAGTTTACGATGGTCGTTACTCAGAAGTAATCGTTAAATGTTTATTGATCAGAAATATATACCCGTTACACTTCAAAATGCGAAGTTTAATCACGGAACCTGAAAATCGTCATTGCGAGCGCAGCGTGGCAATCCAGTGAATAATC
>CBFGYT010000246.1:0-2813 GCA_965653065.1 uncultured bacterium
ACTTTAGATTCACATATATATCTATATCCAATCTTTATTAAACACATCCCTTATAAACATACACGGCATCCCCTTGCATCCACACAGGCTGCTCTTTCCCTTGCCAATGAATCATTAACTCGCCCCCTAATAATTTGACTGTCACAGGACTTTGACAATAGCCATCGCGTATCGCTATCACGGCCGCAGCACACGCACCACTGCCACAGGCTTGTGTTTCTCCCGCTCCCCGCTCATACACTCGTAAAGCAATATGATGTTTATCTAAAACTTGCATAAAGCCAACATTCACTTCTTTAGGGAAAATCTCATGATGACAAATTGCTTTGCCTATTGTTGCCACCGGCGCGTGTGGAACATCGTCGACTATTAATACGGCATGCGGATTCCCCAAAGATACGGCAGAAAAAGAATATCTTTTCCCTTCTATATTAATATCATAATGTTTTTGTTCTGCTAACGTCAGTGGCAATGCTGCAGGAGAAAATTCTGGTTTCCCCATATTGACTGAAAAATTATTTTCATCTTGACTATCAATTTGCATGCTACGTTCGTGAGTGGTTAATATTAAAGGATGATGTGAAACGATTCTATTATTTAGTTTTAAATATAATGCTGCAGCACGTGCGCCATTGCCACATTGTGCCACTTCGCCACCATCGGCATTATAAATACGATACTCATATTCATTAGCACTTTTTCTACAGAGAGTTAATAGTTGATCGAAGCCTATGCCAGTGTGTCTATCCGACAAAGCACGGATTTTATCTGCAGACCATACTTCAGCACCATTGTCTAAATCCAGCAAGACAAAGTCATTGCCTAATGCCTGCATTTTCACAAAAGAATGTGCGATATTTGTTTCATGATTGAATAAATCAGCTTCTGTTTCTCGCTGGCGAATTAACGTAATCCGATCTTTATCTACCAAAACTTCCGCCGCACGGGGTCTGGCATTATATTGCGAACTCATGCTAAATCCATACGCACCCACCGTGCGCACCGCCAATAAGTCGCCCGCGTCTATCGCTAACATTCTATTCTTTCCTAGAAAATCACTGCTTTCACAAACCGGACCCACTAAATCGACTGTTTTCTCCGGCTTATTTGTTGTTTTCACTGGAATAATTTTGTGGTGTGCATCATAGAGTGCGGGACGCACTAAATCTGTCATTCCGGCATCAACAATAGCAAAGGTTTTTTCTTTAGTCTCTTTGATATACTGCACTTTAGTGACTAAAATACCGCAATTAGCCATGATCACGCGCCCTGGCTCTAACCATAATTCCAATGGATACGGCGATTGTTGTTGCAAGGTTGTTAAAATGATATCGGCATATTCTGCTAACGTCGGTGGCGTTTCGGTATCATAACAAACGCCTAATCCTCCGCCCAAATCCACATGCTGCAATGTCACATGATGTTGTTTTAATAACGTAATTAATTGTAATAAAGAAGACAGTGCTTGTTGAAACGGTGCGAGTTCTAAAATTTGTGAGCCAATATGACAAGCAATACCTACGGCCTTTAAGGCAGGCTTTTGTTGTATAGTTTGATAGGCTTTCACCACTTCGCTTTTATCAATACCAAATTTATTGCTCGCCAATCCTGTTGCAATATAAGGATGCGTGTCTGCTTTAATATCAGGATTGACGCGTACCGCAATCGGTGCTGTTTTCCTTAATCTAGTCGCAATTTCGTTAATACGATCGATTTCAGCAAACGATTCCACATTAAAAACGCCAATCCCGACGGACAAGGCTTTCTCAATTTCAACTTCTGTTTTGCCCACGCCAGAAAATGCGATTTTGTGCGGTGCTGCGCCGGCGGCCAACACGCGTGCTAATTCGCCACCAGACACAATGTCAAAACCCGCACCCAATTCCGCTAAAATTTTTAATAACGATAAATTACCATTGGCTTTGACTGCATAGCAAATATGATGTAATTGCGAGGCAAAAGCATTGTCTATCGCATGCCAATGGCGCAGCAACGTTTGTTTAGAATAAATATAACAAGGGGTGCCATATTGATCAGCAATAGCGGCAACGGGAACATCTTCGGCAAATAATTCATCCTGACGATATAGAAAATGATCCATCGTATACCCCAGTTATTAATAGGCTCTGGCAAAAATGATTTTTTGCTTGGTTTTTTTGCCGGTAAAAATGCATTGCCCTTCTGCATGGTCTTGCTGCAATGGGATACAGCGCGCACTGATTTTTAATGGTTTTAGATACTGATCTATTTCCGGTTCATCGACTGCATAACAATAAACAAACCCTGTTACCGTATTATCATTATCTTCTTTAAAGTAGTGATTTAGTTCTTGCAGACTATTAATTTCTGTACTGTGTTGTTGTTGAAATTCTTTAGCCTGTAAAAATAACGTTTGTTGCATTTCCTCTAATAGAGTGGCTATTTGTGCTAAAAATACATCCGTTGCTAATGTTTGTCTGTCTTTTGCTTCTTTATCTTTATAACGCTTATATAAAGAAACCACTTTTTCAGAAATATCTCTAGGACCAATCTCTAAGCGGATTGGCACGCCTTTTTTAACCCATTGCCAACTCTTTTCACCACCGGCTAAGTCGCGTTTATCAATATGCACACGCAAACGCTCTTCGCGCCACAGTATTGTTTGCAATTGCTGTTGCAATTCCTCACAAAAAGACAATACATTCTTTTTATCTTCCTCATTTCTATAAATAGGAAGAATGACGATTTGATAAGGCGCGATTTGCGGTGGCAACACTAACCCATTGTCATCACTGTGCGTCATAATCAATCCGCCGATCATGCGCGTAGACGTT